>NZ_JBPAOH010000036.1:0-58328 GCF_050875635.1 Tolypothrix sp. VBCCA 56010 | reverse complement strand
ATAGGACTTTCACCTATATCAATCTGAGAGTTCAACCCTGAATGGGTTGGTTAGCTTATGACCGGACTGATTACCAGGATTCGGCTAACAACGAATCGCACCCCACCGATAAACCTTCTAGAGAACAGCGCAGAGGGATAAGGTGAGGATCGTTAGTTATTAGCACAAGTCTCTCCTTAGCTATCTAGAAGCTTTGTAGTATTGCGGCATTGCCTGATAGCGACGCTCAAATTCGCAGCGAGATAAGCGATCGCCTAGTTTATTATGCTTTATTGTCAGTGGATGCATCACGAGTGTCTTGATGCCACTTGTTGCTCAACCTGTTTGGGCGCAAAGTACAAGAACTGCTTCTATTACAGCATCCACTAAGGCTAGTGCAGACTCTACTCAACTAATTACTAAAAAACAGGTTATTGAACCGATTAAAAAGATTCAGCAACTTAAGCAGATAAAGCGTCCTATCAGTAGCGCCCAGCAGTTAGTGCAGTCGCCAACACCAGAAACAGTACCAACTCCTGAATTAGTGCAAGTGACAGGAGTTAAGGCAAATCCCACGTCTAAGGGTGTGGAGGTGATTTTACAGACTAGCTTCGATGATCCAACCCCAAAAACAGATGGTACCGTAAACGGCTTTATTTTAGCGACTGACCTCATTGGTAAATTCCAAACTGGATCGATTACTCCTGGTGGTGAACGGTTGCCTGTCGAAGTTATCCTCAATACGGTAAAAAAAGCGTATGCTAATCAACCAAACGTAACAATTGATCGCATTTATATATCTGCCAAGCCAAATGCTCCCGCGATCGTTGTTCCGAGGATAAAGGAAAGCGAATTGGCTGAACTCTACGTCAACCCTTACACCGGAGTGGTTCTTGGTAACAGTCATGAAAATTATTCGTATAGATTTTTCTCAGTTGTCTACGAACTCCACTACAATCTGTTGTCTGGCAAAACCGGATACGCGATCGCTGGGATTGCTGCCTTACTGATGTGCATCCTCAGCCTTACAGGGATTGTCCTCTGGCCCGGTTGGAGAAAACTGCTCAACGGCTTTAAAATCAAGTGGAATGCTCATCCGAAACGGGTTAACTTTGATATTCACAAAGTAGCAGGTATTGTTACAGCTATATTTATCGCCCTCACAGGCTTCACTGGTTTCTGCTGGAATTTCTCTGATTTCACTAACCCGATAATTTATGCAGTGACATTTACCCACAAGCCAATATCAGAACCTGTCTCTAAGCCTGTTCCAGGTAAAACTCCACTGCAACTAACAGACCAACTAAAAACTGCTCGTGCTACGTTCCCAAATGCAATGCTTGGGAGGATTTACTTTCCTCGTAAACCAGAAGATGCTTTGAGTATTGGCTTTAAGCTACCCCAGGATGATGATGAAAACGGGCAAAGTTATGTTTATCTCGACCAATATAGCGGTGAAGTGTTGCGAGTGGATAATATATTTCCGATGTCGTTGGGCGATCGCGTCCTCAATTCTTTTACTCCCCTACACTACGGCACTTTTGGCGGCTTACCCACTCGCATTCTCTACGTATTTGTTGGACTTACACCGTTCCTTCTATTCATCACTGGTATTGAGATGTATTGGTATCGCTATCGAGCAAAACCTAGTGTACGCGCAATAGAACTATCAGAGAAGCTTTGAACTTAGTAAGTCAGTAGTTTGGACAAGTAATTATTACGCACCCAACCCGTGGGTCATTTTTGGTTTTATTTGTAGCCACACATCAAAAAAAAAGGGAATGGTATTCACCATCCCCCTAACAACGTTCGCTGAAAGCACGTATTACTACAGTCGTTTCAAATCCAATTCCCGAAATGTTGAGATATTAAAGTTGAGGTACGTACTGTTGCTTTTCGGGAACTTCTGTGTATTCAGCCACAATCTGACGAAATTCTTCACCGTCGATAGTTTCTTTTTCGATGAGCAGATCGACTAAGCGATCGCTTGGGTGCGATTTTCAAAGAATCAACCGCTTTGCTAAGTCATAGCACTGCTCGGCAATTTCCCGCACTTGGGAATCGATGCGACGAGCGATCGCTTCCGGATGAGTATGAGTAATTTCCGCACTTTTCTTTAGTTGCGTCACAACCAAATTTAAATCTTCAGCAAAATATTGGGGTTTCATCATGCCACAAAAAGGTTAAGCTGCGATCGCGAACAAAATCAAAATGTTAGTTGAAACAGCAAAACATCTGAACACCAACTACATCTTTGCAACATATCAACAAATGTAAAAATTATCTGATTTTTTATACATTCACTTATCTATGTGATATACCTAAACTACAAGTTTTCAATTCATATCATATGAAACCCCGAACAGCAAACTCTAAAAATGCTTTTTGGAGGGGATTTTATGCTTTTAAAGCTCGAATTCTCTTTTTAATATTCGTTTTTTTTGTGAGCTTTTTTGGTATTTTGCTATCACATTGGTTAACAGCAGACCAAATAGCTTTAGCTAAAATGGACATAATGCAACCTGCTCCAATTCAACCAATAGGCTCCGCATGACTATTTTGGCAAACTGCTTAGTCCTCAACAAGCAGCAGAACTAGTTAAACAGCAGGAACTCAATCCTAATAATCCAACTTCCTATCAACAAGTAGGAGCAGTTGAAATCACTCAAGAATTAATCGCCAAAGGTGAAGATATATTTTTCAACCGTAAAATTGGCGATACATTCGGTTTACAAGGAGTGTTTGGTTTTGGACAAGGTATTGCTAATATTTTGCCAGAAATAAGTGTAGCAATTAGGAATTTACAGGGTCAGCCGACAACAAACTTACAAATTACCCTTGAGAAGGATATAACTTTAGGTAGTCGGACTTTTCCCAAAGGAACTGTCATTAATACAGGCTTACAAGTAGAAAAGTCCGGGACTGTTCCCTTAGGAATCACACCTAATGGCAACCTGACCTGTGCAGTGTGTCATGTCACCCTTAACAATAAAGGTGAACGCCTGACGGGAGTACCTAATGGCATCTTGGGGACTTCCGTATTGATTGCTTTATCACCAAATACAGCCGCAGGGTTTGCGCGGTTAAAGTTCAACCCCCTAGACCCACAATATCAAGGTGACGGCAAAACTATCATTGACAGCCAAGGTCAATTAGTACAATTGCCAGACCCTCAAAAGTTTGAACAAGCCTTCGACGATGCCGTGTTGGATGTACCTTTTGGTCATTTCGAGAGTTCACCAGATAGCATTAACAACACTACCCAAATTCCCAGTCTCTTCACATTTAAAACAAATCCTTATGGATTTGATGGGCAGTTTGCAGTAGGTCCGTTTGCTGGACTCAGTGCTATCAACAATGGAGTTCACTCTTCCGAAATTAACTTGTTGGCAGCTTACCAACTGAGTGAAAAAGTTCTAAACATTGATTCAGAAGTTTATCTAGGTACACTTCTTCAGAATGCTGCCGACCCCAGGTTACGTTTACCAGCAGGAGAACCTGTAAAACCCTCAGAATGGCTCCGTAAAGTTGCACCAGAAGTTACAAAAGCAGAATTAGAAGATCAAGTCAATGCTCCAGGTACGGGAGATTATCCAAACCTGCTACCCAGTTTATTTACATATAACGGTTTGGTTTTCAGCCCGAATAGTGAAAATCCAGATGATATTGCCAGTGGCACTTTCCTGTTTGCCAGCAACGCCATGTCTGCTTTTCAAAATAGTTTAGTTCCACCTGCCAACCGCACTCTGGAAAACTTGCAGGCGTTGAAGAATCGTTCTGTGATGCGTGGGGCAAAAGTGTTTCAGCAAGCAAACTGTGCAACTTGCCACATTCCACCCTTCTTTACTGACAACAAAATTCATTCTGTTGAAGAAATTGGTACTAACCCAGCGCGTGCTCAGTCTCGCTTGGGGTTGAATAAGTTATTAGTGCCACCCAAACTCTACACTCTTGATACTCCTGTTCCGATACCTGCAAACGCCCAAGTGCTGGATGTACCAACAGAAGGGATTTCTGATAGTCCCACAACCCTACCCAAAGGCATATTACCAAATGGCGGTTACAAAACGACTTCGTTACGAGGTCTTTATTTAAGTGCGCCATATTTACATGATGGTGGTGTGGCAGTGCGTTCAGGAAGTTTAAAATTTGCCAGAAATGGCAGTTTTACCGTTGTTGACCCTAGTGGGTTAGGACTGACTGGCACTCTTAGCCAAATCAAACCCGCTGATGCTGCAAGCAGCTTGCGTGCTTTAGTAGATAGGGAACTTCGCGCTTTAGTTGTCGCTACCAACAAGGCTAACCCTGCTTTAGTACAAAGTAACCTTGATGGTACAGGTCATGACTTTTATGTGGATAGTCAAGCTGGGTTTAGTCCACGGCAGCAAACAGACCTGGTTGATTTCTTGCTGGCACTTGATGACGACCCTGGTCGCTTCTAATATAGATTGAGATTATTGATTTGTGTTAGCGCTGCCAATTTAACCCTTGACCGCTATATTTATAGCCACACTCAAAAAAAAAGGGGATGGTATTCACCATCCCCTTAACAACGTTCGCTGAAAGCACCTATTACTACAGTCGTTTCAAATTAAATTCCTGAAATACTGGATATATTACAACTGAGGTACGTACTGTTGCTTTTCGGGAACTTCTGTGTATTCAGCCACAATCTGACGGAATTCTTCACCGTCAATAGTTTCTTTCTCGATCAGCAGATCGACTAAGCGATCGGTGACGGTGCGATTTTCGCGAATCAACCGCTTTGCTAAGTCATAACACTGCTCGGCAATTTCCCGAACTTGAGAATCGATGCGACGAGCGATCGCTTCGGAATATTCAGATCGTGTCGTCCAGTCACGACCCAAGAATACTTCACCTTGCTGACTTTCCAAAGACAGCGGACCTAAATCCGACATCCCGAAACGTGTTACCATTTGACGTGCCATTCCGGTCAACTGTTGCAAATCACCACCCGCACCAGTTGTCACTTCAGCATGACCAAAAATTACTTCTTCAGCAGCGCGACCACCCAAAGCACCAGTAATTCTTGCTTTCAACTGAGAACGGGAAATTAATCCTTGTTCTTCGTTGGGAGTAAACCAAGTCAAACCCTGCGCTTGTCCGCGTGGGATGAGGGTAACTTTTTGTACTGGGTCATGGTCTTTGAGCAACGTCCCCACCAAAGCGTGTCCAACTTCGTGGTAAGCAATCAAGCGTTTGCTCTTGCTATCTACCAAAGGAGTACCTTCCATCCCCGCGACAACGCGGTCAACTGCGTCATCAATTTCCGCCAGGGTGATACCTTCTTTACGGCGTCTGGCGGTGAGAATTGCCGCTTCGTTGAGTAAGTTAGCTAAATCAGCACCGGTGAAACCAGGAGTGCGGCGAGCGATCGCTTCTAAAGATACACTCTTATCTAGTTTCTTATTCCGAGCGTGAACTTGGAGAATTTCCAAGCGTCCTTTGATATCCGGTGCATCAACAGTTACTTGTCTGTCAAAGCGTCCCGGACGCAATAATGCTGCGTCTAATACATCAGGACGGTTGGTAGCCGCAATAATAATGATGCCGGTGTTACCTTCAAAACCATCCATCTCCGTGAGCAGTTGGTTCAAAGTTTGTTCTCTTTCATCGTTACCGCCACCGATACCAGCACCGCGCTGTCTGCCTACCGCGTCGATTTCATCGATAAAAATGATACAAGGCGCGTTATCTTTCGCTTTCTTAAACAAATCGCGGACGCGGGAAGCACCGACACCAACGAACATTTCTACGAATTCCGAACCGGAAATACTGAAGAATGGTACACCAGCTTCCCCGGCGATCGCTTTTGCTAGTAAAGTTTTACCAGTTCCAGGAGGTCCAACTAACAGCACTCCTTTGGGAATGCGTGCGCCTACAGCGGTAAATCTTTCTGGTTGTTTCAAAAAGGTGACAACTTCTTGCAGTTCTTCTTTAGCTTCCTCAATACCTGCTACGTCGTCAAATTTGACTCCTGTTTTTGCCTCCATTTGAAAGCGAGCCTTAGACTTGCCAAAATTCATCGCTTGTCCGGGACCACCAGGAAGGTTGCTAGAGCGGCGGAACAAAAAGAACAATCCGGTAATCAATAGAATTGGAAAAATCAGATTACCTAACAGTCCCCAGATTGCTCCATCATTCCGCATCGGGTGAGCATCAAAACTAATTCCTTTGGTTTTCAGCTTGGAAATTAGCTCGGGAGCACTCATCGGCAGGTCTACCCGCACTCGTTGCACGCGATTATCGAGTTCTGGATCGACAGCTTCGACAATTGCTGTCCTACCACCTTCATAAAGATCCACGCTCGTGACTCGATCTGCATCCAAATATTCCAGAAAGCGACCATAGGTCATGCGGGTACTAGCTGTGTTCTTAGTCATATCCGCAGGAGCGCCAGCAAATGCTCCTTGCCAGAAGAAAAAGCCAATTACCAAAGCAGGCAATGTCCAGAGTACTAGGACTCTCCAAGAGAATTTCATTTTAATTTGCCTTTAGATGCCAATAACAACTAACTAGTAGCAACTGATGGTGGTGACAACTTCCGGCTGAAGTGCGAAGCATGAAGTATACTTCTGCGGCTCGAACCGAAGCTTAGTACTTTATCCTTCATCCTTTATTCTTCATCGTTTTTTTGCTCACCCTGTCACTACGCCGTGAAACGGATGTTTATAAATCCATTTTTCTTTAATCTTATGTTTTACACGCATTTCCATAGAGCTATTGAAGCGCTACGGCAAATCCATGACACCATTAAGAATCTTAATTAAATTTAACTTAATTCTAATACATTACACCAGCAGAGTTTGAGGAGATGGGGGGATGGGGAGAGGGGGAGAGGGGGGGATGGGGGGACAAGGGAGACAAGGGAGATGGAAAAGACAAGGAAGACGAGGAGGCAAACTCCCCCTAGTCCACGCCAGGTGCCTCAACGGAGGGAACCTCCGCACGGAGAAAAGCTCCCCTTGTCCCCACACCCGTCGCCCCTTGTCTCCTTCTCCTCTTCCCTAAAGCCTACTTTGATTCTGTAATTTCCAAAGTGTAAGGGAGATACCTGTTTTTGTGGTAGGAACCAATCCAAATCTTGTAAGTTCCGGGAAGCCATTCCCCAACAATGCCGGGATTTTCGCCGTCAAACTCATCATTACACCAGCTGCCGCCAGGTCCAGTGACAATCAGTGTAGTATCTTCCGGACTGTCTACTTCTAACTTCAGGTAGTCGAATCTAGTTGTTAGCTGCAAATTATGATCTGGTTCTTCATCCACAAACCCAGTACACGGACCCGTTGCAGTTTCTGCTCTCCCAACGACTCTTCTGGCAGGTATGGAACCACCACTCATACCTCGAACTACCAGGGGGTCTGGGGAAAACCTGCCGCCAACACGAATATCTCCAAATATGGGCGGTGGCACTTCTTGAGCATAAGCTACAGTATTAATTGCTGATGCCACTAAAAGCGTAACTATCGTGAACGATAATCTTATCCCTCTATTTAGTAATGTTTTCGGCATTTTGTTTACAGGAATTTTCTAAGTGTTTTTTAAGACACTAATTTTACACGCCAAGTTCCCAAGACGTGAGTAATTAACTACTTAATTTAGATTGAGAATTATTTATTATTCAGTAATGCTGACTCCGAAAGTTTTTTATCTTCTTTATTATTTATTCTCTACCAAAATTTAGCATTCAGGATTTTCTACTGTTACGAATGATTGGGGACGCACAAACGTCCGCCCCCACAATGCCGACAAAAAAGCAAGTAATGTCTAATTACTTTTTGCTATAGCCTCAGTCAAGCGCGGCTTATCTAAATTAATTCGATTAAGTAGCAACCACGATTGAATCAGGTCGGGACCGTGAACATCTCCGGTTAAAGCGGCACGGAGACTACGCATTACCAAACCTTTCTTGACATTTTGCTGTTTAACTACCTGTTTGATAATGTCTTGGGCGCTAGATTCACTCAGTTGCTGATTATCTACAGCAGCGATAATTCCCTGTAATGCCGCAGCAACACCATCTTGCGTTAGTTGAGCCATTGCTTCATCACTAAATGGTACTGTTTCAGTGAAAAACAGTTGACTCATCGCTACCGCATCGGTCAAACGAGTCATGCTCGGCTGAATTAAAGCAACTAACTGCTCTAACCAAGAACGTTCTCGTCCTTGGTCAAATTTATACCCTTCTTTCTCCCAATAGGGAATAATCAAATCTGTCAATTTATCCACTGGCATTGGGTGGATATACTGACTGTTCAACCAATCGAGTTTCGCCCAGTCAAATTTCGCCCCTGCTTTATTCACACGCTCAAAGCTAAACTGCTTGGCGGCTTCTTCTAAGGTGAAGATTTCCTGCGTTGAGTCTGGAGCGGACCAACCCAATAAGGTCATGTAATTGACTAAAGCTTCGGGGGTGAAGCCCATTTGCTTGAAGTCAAAGATGGAAGTAACACCGTCCCGTTTGGAAAGCTTGCGCCCATCCATGTTCAAAATTAGGGGTGTGTGGGCAAATTCTGGAACTTTTGCGCCAAAGGCTTCATAAAGCAGAATTTGCTTGGCTGTGTTGGCAATGTGGTCTTCTCCTCGGATGACGTGGCTGATTTGCATATCCATGTCATCAACTACAACCGCAAAATTGTACAGTGGCTGACCAATTCCATCTTCTGCGGCACGAGCGATGACCATATCACCACCCAAATCGCTGCCTTGCCAACTCATGTTTCCCCGTACCAGGTCATTCCAAACAATTTGCCGATCATCTTCAATTTTGAAGCGAATTACGAAGCTACGCCCTTCTGCCTCAAAAGCTGCTTGTTGTTCTGGGGTGAGGTTGCGATGACGGTTGTCGTAGCGGGGAGCCTCGTTTCTGGCTTTTTGAGCTTCTCGCAAAGCTTCTAGTTCTTCGGAGGTGGTGTAGCAGCGATAAGCCAACTGTTTATCTAGCAGGCTTTTTACTGCTTGTTTGTAGATATCGAGGCGTTGGGATTGAAAAAATGGTCCTTCATCCCAATTTAGTCCTAACCAGCGCAGTCCCTCTAGGATATTTTCGGTATATTCAAGACGCGATCGCTCGATATCTGTATCTTCAATTCTCAAAATAAATTTGCCGCCTTGGTGACGGGCAAATAACCAGTTAAATACAGCGGTTCTCGCCGTACCAATATGCAAATTCCCAGTTGGACTCGGAGCAATACGCACTCTGACTGTCACAGCAAATTCTCTCTTCGCTAAAGCATGATTAATGTAGCTTAGATTTTGGATTCAATCCAAACTTATTTATTTAACGGGACTGACGGGGCTCGAACCCGCAACTTCCGCCGTGACAGGGCGGTGCTCTAACCAATTGAACTACAGTCCCTTAATTGGCAGCTTCCCTATTATGCCTATTCTATAGCTATTTGTCAAGGGTTTTTTTGAAATTAATTATTTGTTGGGGAATTGGTAATGGGTAATGGGCATAGGGCATTGGGCATAGGGCATTGGGCATAGGGCATAGGGCATTGGGCATTGGGCATTGGGCATAGGGCATTGGGCATAGGGCATTGGGCATAGGGCATAGGGCATTGGTAATTGTTTTTTCATTACCGATTACCAATTACCCATTCCCCATTCCCCATTACCCATGCCCGATGCCCGATGCCCGATGCCCAATGCCCCATGCCCCATTACCCAATCTGTGGCGTTGATGTCAGATGCCGCAATATATGAGATTGCATTTTTTTATACTCTTGTTTTAAGAGGTTTTTACTCAACTGGGGCAAAGATGAGGGGGGTAAGCTTTGACTGTGTTCTAGCCAGGTTTTCAACATTTGCCGCTGAGTTGGATCGATGCGACTACTAATCACGTTGGCGCAGGAATGGGGTGCTTCTAAAGTAAAGAAAATTAGAGGATAGCGTTCATTTTCCGCTAATGAAGACACTAGTTTATGATTTTGGGGATTTTGCATATCCAAGTAGCAAGGAAGCCACTTGGGTTCGAGTCCTTTGTTATAAAGTACAGTCAGCCACAACAACATCGGATGGGGAGATGTGACAAAGATAAATTGGTTGTAACGAGTACAAAAAGCGCGGTTGTTTATCTCTTTTTTAGACATCATCAGCGATAGTGCTGCGAATCCTTGTTCAACGTTGAGAAGTTGAGGAAAAACAATTTCCTGAATTGGTTTGTCTTTGGACCACAATAGTTGACAACAGGCTTTTTCTACTATTAAAGGTAAGCCAGATCCCAAGGGGAGGAGGGGGGGAGGGGGGGAGGGGGGGAGGGGGGGAGTGATGGTGGCAGTGTATCCTGTTTTGATTAAAGTTGCAGGCAAGCCGAGATAAGTGGACGGATCGAGTTTTTCTAAGATGTTTAGGACTTGGGTAATATTTTGGGGACGCGAGTCAGGTGCTTTGGCAAGACAAGCCATGATTAAATCATCTAGCTCTTTGGGCAGTTTGAGGTTGGGATTAATATCGGCGATCGCTCTTGGGGTTTCAAAGTGATGTGCTTTATACCATGCGCCAAATAAGTCGGTTTCTGGTTGCCAGGGTTTTTTACCTGTAAGCATTTCATACATTGTTACACCCAAACTATAAATATCAGAGCGATTATCTAATTTTTCTCCTTCTAATTGTTCCGGAGAACAGTAAGGCAAAGTGCCATTAAACCCTCTATTTGTGCTAGTTGTTGCTGATGAATTTAAAAATTTAGCAATTCCAAAGTCTAAAATTTTTGCTAACTGACCTAATATCGGATCTGGTATAACTAATATATTGGCTGGTTTAATATCTCTATGAACTAGCTGATAAATTTCTTCGTCAATGTTAATTCCTTCATGAGCGCATTGTAAGCCTAAACAAATCTGCCGTCCAAGAGTAATAAACATCGCCAAAGGTATAGGAATTAAATCCTTTAAACTCTTGCCGCACAGATATTCCATGACGTAGAATGGTTTGCCTTGTTCACTCACGCCGTAATCATGTGCCCGGACTATATGTAGGCTTTTTTGACTTAAAACTGCACAAGTACGAGCTTCACGGGCAAAGTCTTCTTGCATCCGAGGATTTGAAACCGTTTGAGAAAGAAACTTGATGGCAACTGGTATTCCCCCTAACAAGATGTCCGAAGCTAAAAATACTTCACCCATACCTCCCTTGCCAATTAGCTGCTTTAGTTGATAACGATTGGCAAGCAATTCAGTTTTATTCGCACAAGCAAATGCACTTTGATTCACTTTTAAAACCTCTGCGCTTTCGCAATGAAAAAATTAAATATTATCTCAATCAACCTACTTAATAATTATTAATTCATAATTCAAGAGGGTTTGTACCCGGTGCCTCCTATAAGCATTTTTGTTTCAGGTGGGGTCTAAATCCCCTCAAGTACATAATGCGTGAATTATAAATTAGGAATTATGAATTATGCTATATTTTCCGGACGCAAGAAAAAATTTCCTAAATTAGAAAATACTTTAAATAGCCAATTTTTTACATTGACTTTGCTGTTGTTTTTATTGAGTGCTAACTTTCGTAAAATTTCTGGTTTAATCTTTTCGTACTCTGCTTTAAGAATAACTTTGGCTTGATTGGAATTAATAACTTCAGGGGAATTTTGACTAAGCTCTAACCAATCTGCAAGTTGCTGACGCTGGTGGCTATTGAGAGTTAAAGTCTTGACATGAGCGCAGTGAGTTGGTTCTTCAAAAGCGAAAAATAGCAGATGATAGTAGCCAATCTCTGCTAATATCTGCACTATTTTTTGTCCTCTACTATCTTTCATATCCAAGAAATAAGACAACCACCGCGTTAAAGGCAGATCGGGATTATGTAAAATTGTTGTCCACAATATCATTGGATAGATATTCATTTTAGATATAAAGTCAGTGTCATTTGTTTTATCTATAAATTTGCTAATTTCTTTTTTGGGTAACATTGCCCAAAAAGTTGGGATGGTTCCTTGAGGAGTGTGTAGTAAATGTGGAAAACCAATTGGTGCAATTGGTTTATTTTTGGGCCAAATTTGGTGCAAACACTCTTTTTCTGATACTGAGGTAAAAGGTATTAATTGCACGGTAGATGAACTTTCCAAGTTACTGAAGAAGGAGATATTATCATTCAGCTGTGTTTTTACGTTTTCTAAAGTTGTTAAAATTTCGCTGATATTTCGTGGGCGATCGCTCGCGTCTTTAGCTAAACAACTTATTACTAATTGTTCTAATTTATGGGGAATTTTGACTTGAGGATTCACTTCCTCAAAGGTAGGTGGTATTTGAAAGCGATGAGCTTGATACCAAGTGCCAAAGGATTGGCTTGTTGTGTAAAATGGATGCTTTCCTGTTAGCATCTCAAACATCAACACTCCCAAACTGTAAATATCAGAACGCATATCCAGCAGTTTACGTCCTTCTATATGTTCTGGAGAACAGTAAGGTAAACTGCCAATAAATGAATCTGTAAGTGTCATACCGGCACGCTCTGTTAAAAACTTGGCGATACCAAAATCAAGAATTTTTACTATTGTTCCAACTTTCACATCTTCAACGATAAATATGTTTTCTGGTTTAATATCTCGGTGAACAACCGGATAAATCTCTCCTTTGAGGGTAATACCTTGATGAGCGCACTGTAACCCTAAACAAATTTGATGACAAAAATCTAAAAACTGCGCTACTGTTAATGTTTGATTTTTTAAAAAATTTTTTAAATTTTTACCTGGAAGATATTCCATTACACAGAAGGGAATTTTTTCTTCGGTAATTCCGTAGCTCAACACCCGGACAATATGTTTACTTTTGCGACCTAATTGAGCTCCAATAAAAATTTCTCTAACAAAGCGCTGGGACATTTGCTGATTTACCAGACTCAACGAAAGAATTTTAACTGCAACTGCCATCCCCCCTTTTGCAGCGTCTTCTGCTAGGTAAACTCTACCCATACCCCCTTTGCCAATTAAATCTCTTATTAAATATCGATTATTTAAAAATTTTCCTATATAAGCATCTAATTCTTTTTTTGGCTTTACCATAATATTAATTTTATTGATTATCATAAAAAGATTTTTTTAAGAAACAATTAATAATACATTCTTTTTCATACTAATTTTATCTAATAAAAAGATAAAGTATTTTATAGACTCAATTAGGTGAGATGAAAAATAACATAAATAAAGGTGAATTTTTGATAAAACCACGCTGGATCTCTATGTAAAAGCTTTTAAACATTGTGTAACATATTTATTAAGCAATGCGGATGAGAAATTATACGGAAACAAAACGCAAGGTTAATTAAATTGCCTATTTGTGACCATAAATACACCGAGAAAACAAATTGAATATTAGGTATCCTACTAACACGACGCAGCAGTTAGCGCTTGAAGTTCGGCGGGACTAAACGGCGTAGTAACCTGATAAGCCTTGATTCCATCTTGAGTTTAAAGGCTAGTATTTGAGTGCGTTGCAGAGAATTGAAATTGTTATCGCTGATAAGTATTAATGAGGGCTGTCCATCAGGTAGTTTTGAACCAAAAGTTAAACCTTCGATGTTGTCTAGCAACACGTCTAATTTTCTTAAATCTAATAGTAGTTTTTTCTGAACTGGTTTAATGTTTTTAATATCAGCTTGCTTGATACTGTCGATATTGTGAATGTCATCGGCTTCTTCTAAGGAAACCTGAAATAAAGCAATATAAAACCCTAAGCCTGTAAAACTCCGCTCTAAACTAAGGAAGTTACCTCGATTATCAACAGCAAGTAAATCAGGTAAACCGCTAGTAAAATGTTTAGTAATATCCAAAAGCGGTGCGACTGGTTCAGTTTGATAAAGAAATTCTTTTTCTAGCTGCTTGGTGAGCAAGTTATATTGCAAAATACGGCAAGGACTGCTAGTATTTGCTTTGGCTTCTGAACCATCTTGAATTAATGCATTTTCGGTGGCTGTAAACAGTTTCTTTTCGTTGGGTGTGATGGTGAGGCTTTCAAACGCCAAGTTGTTACGAATACCTTGCTTACCATTTTTATCTGGTAAAAACTTTTGAGGTATTGGTAATGTTGTAATTTCTTTGCCAGAAGATAATAAAAATTCTTTAATAAAAGGATTAATTAATTGGTTAGCATCGCCTTCAGAAGAAATAAATACAGTATCTTTACTAGTTAAAGCAATACCTTCTGTGTCTGTCTCACCAGACGGTAACTTCTGACCATTTTCGTTTAACAATGTAGTAACACTTACGGGTACAACACCGCCATTTGCCAATTTACCTTTGCTCAGGTCTATTTTTAGGGTGTAAAATCGTGCGGGAGCTTTTTTACCACGGTCATCGGATATGACGTAATAAAGGTTTTTTTTGGGGTCGTATGTAATTCCTGATAATCCCCCGATTAGGGTTTTTTGGAAAGTTATATTCTTTGGTAAAGTAGCTTGTCCGATAAAATCTATGTCTGTTATTTCGACAGCGTTGATGGGTAAGTCGTGGAAAAAGAATAAGATGCTGATGACGAGAATTGGGATACAAAAGTAGATAAATTGCGGCAAACTTAAGAGTTTTTTAATTAGCTGCATAATAAGCTATTGTGAAAAGCTAATAGCCACAGACAGGATATCATAAATAGCTAATAATGAATATCTTTTATTAACTTAGATAAGTATAATTAAATATAAAAATGGTTTTTGTTCATAGTGAACGGTATTTTCGCTTTTGGCTTTTGGTAAGGGTTTTAAGCGGCTCAAACCCTTACTACTAACATTCGTTTATTTACGCCTTCCTGACTTGAAAATGGGGGAAAGGGGAAAAAGAGATTTTAATATGTCCTGCTGTACGCAGGAACTTGTTGGCTATTTAGTAATTAGCGTTTAATTAGAAAGAATTTTATGTTGACGAAGATAATATTCATTTTGAAAAAAGTTAGCTAGCCAGTCTTTAACATTGCGAGTAGCGCGACAGTCGTCTTCGTTGTAGCGTTGGATAATTTCTAGTAAGGTGCGATCGCCTGTTTCTAACCACCTATCGTACCAGTAAATACACTTAGCACCACTTGCCTCTGAATCCCGCCATTCAAATCTTAACCATTTAGCGATCGCTTTTAATGCATAGCTTTCTATCGGTAATGCAACACTTTGTATTAATTCTTCGTATACATCTACAAATCGATTCAGTACAGGTGCTACATCTCGCTGCGGAGTGCGGTAAAGTCTCGCCAGTCGTTTGACTGTATCAAATTCGTAAATGCAGAAATGATAAATCGGCGCTTCGGGATATCGCCAAACTAATTCTAAAAATTGCTGCCAAATAATTTCTTCTTCCTCTGGCTTTTCTGCCAGGAATGAATAAAATTTTTCGGTGTTGGCTTGTCTGTCAACGACCAAAACTCCTAAGAGATAATCTAAATTCAAGTCTGGCTGCGCTTCAATATCAAAGTAAATCTCGATGGGCGCTGTAAATGTGATATCTTCTGTCGGTATCGCGTAAGGTAAGATAAACGGACGATTTTTGACTACAGATTCAGCTTGCACTACCAGCTTCAGCGCTACTTCACTGTCAAACCCAACCAAATTTTCTAGAACGCTTGGAAGAGTTTTAGCTAAAGATTCTACTGTTGTGATGGAAAGTGCTTGGAGTTGAGTGTAGCGAAGGGGTGTGACTCCTGGTAATAGTGAAAGGTGTTTCTGAGAATGAGCGATCGCATAACAACTACTGTACCAGTGACAAAGATTACACTTCTGGCGGGCAATAAACACCTCTGGTGCTACGGGTGATTCTAAAGTTTGAATAAACTCTTGGAGAATTGAGAGCATTTGCGGTGTCCATTTAGACAACTCCACCTCATAACTCGTCATTTTAGTACGCAATATTAACCAAGCAGCCTCAGGTTCGATGCCTTGCACCGTCGCCAACACCTGAGCGTGAAATGCTGCCGAAACTTGATATTCTTGTTTGGGACGCTTACCTAGTTCGATAGTCGTCGGCACGTACATCCAATCTCCAAAACTTGACTGTCCTGGCTGTTTGAATAATAAATCGGGACGCGAAAGCAAAGTGTGTTCACCATAAGTTATTAGCAACACTCCTTTATTAATGCAATCTACGCCTTGCTGCATTAATTCTACAGTCGCTGCCGCCCCAGCTTCCCAGTCTCCATAAGGATAATCAGGTTCGTGATAACTCAACGGTGTCAAAATACTCTGTTGATGAGCGATTTTGTCTGCGTGCAATTTTTGCAGCAAGTCATTAGGGGGATCTTGCTGCTTTTTATCACCGCGAATATCTAAAAAAGGTCGCCGCTTACACCGTTGGTATTGCAGCAGATGTTCAGCATTAATTAACATTCCTTTAAGCTAACAAGAATTAGCACTGATCGGAGTAATCTAGGCAAGAACTGTTGGGAGGGGGGGAGGGGGAGGGGAGATGAGGGAGATGAGGGAGATGAGGGAGATGGGGGAGACAAGGGAGACAAGGGGGACAAGGGGGACAAGAAAGACTGGTTGTTAACAACCATCCACTAACAACCATCCACGCTTCCACTAACAACCAACCACTAACAACCATCCACTAACAACCATCCACGCTTCCACTAACAACCAACCACTAACAACCAACCACTAACAACCATCCACTAACAATTATGACCAGTATTTTTACAGGACAAATTGAGTTGCATCGCCATCGAGAACAATTTCCAGCTTTAGCTAATAAGACTTATTTTAACTATGGGGGACAAGGACCGATGCCGCAAAGGGCGCTGGATGCGATCGCCCAAGCGCAAATCCATATCCAGGATATAGGTCCTTTCAGTGGTGAGTTCTATCGCTGGTTGGTGCCAGAATATAAAGCAGTAAAAGAGGCGATCGCACAGGAATTGAATGTCCCACCCGAAACAATCTCTCTCACGGAGGATGTAACTGTTGGTTGCAATATTGCTATGTGGGGTCTGGAGTGGCAAGCCGGCGACCATATGCTGCTCACAGACTGCGAACATCAAGGTATTGTGGCGATCGCACAAGAAATCGGGCGCAGGTTAAAAGTGGAAATTACCACTTGTCCTGTGATGGCAACTTTAAATGAAGGCGATCCGGTTGATGCGATCGCCCAACACTTACGCCCTAATACTCGCTTGCTGGTGTTGAGTCATATCCTCTGGAATACCGGTCAAGTTTTGCCGCTTGACAAAATTGTGGAACTATGCAAAAAGAATGATGTGAGAATTCTCGTAGATGCGGCACAGTCTGTCGGCTCAATGCCTTTGAATTTAACAGAATTGGGGGCAGATTTTTATGCTTTCACGGGTCACAAATGGTTGTGCGGTCCTGCGGGTGTGGGTGGTTTGTATGTGCGACCAGAAGCACAAGAAAGTCTGAAACCGACTTTTATAGGTTGGCGTAGCGTTGTTATAGATAGTCAAGGAAAACCTGTAGATTGGCATCCAGACGGACGACGTTATGAAGTGGCTACTTCAGATTTTCCGCTTTATGCTGGTTTAAGGGAAGCGATCGCTATTCATCACGAATGGGGAACACCTGAACAACGTTATCAGGAAATTCGCCGTTTGAGTGAGTACCTTTGGCGAAGCTTAACAGCGTTACCCGATATCAAATGTCTGCGGACTTCCCCACCAGAAACCGGTTTAGTCTCGTTTCAACTGACAAATAACAAACCCCAAGCTAGCGTGCAACTGGTACGATTTTTAGAGTCACAAAAGTTATTAACTCGAACAATTGCCGATCCAGATTGTGTACGCGCCTGCGTCCACTACTTTACACTAGAATCGGAAATCGACCAATTGATTGAAGAAATTCAGAGATTTTGTAAATAGGTCATGGGCATTGGGCAATGGGCAATGGGCATAGGGCAATGGGCAATGGGAATAAAAAGAAGCTAGACGTATTTCACAAAGGACGCTTGCCCACTTGGACGATGCCCGATGCCCCATGCCCCATGCCCCATGCCCGATGCCCCATGCCCCATGCCCAATGCCCAATGCCCAATGCCCTATGCCCATTGCCCCATGCCCCATTCCCAATTTAATATGCAACGTCCAATTTTATACTTTGCTATCACTAATCACGGCTTTGGTCATGCTACCCGCACGGCATCTGTAGCGTCAACAATTCAAAAGTTATGTCCTGAAGTTCTGTTAATTATGGTGACGACTGCACCGCGTTGGTTGCTAGAATGCTATATAGAAGGAGATTTTATTCATCGTCCCCGCGCATTTGATTTGGGTGTTGTGCAAGCAGACAGCTTGACAATGGATAAAGCAGCCACTTTGGAAAAGTTGCTGGAAATTAAGAAAAATCAGAATTCGCTGATTGCTTCTGAAGTCAACTTTATTCGCCAAAATCGCGTTAATCTGATTTTGGCAGATATTCCCTTTCTCGCTTCCTTAATTGGTAAAGCAGCTAATATTCCTTGTTGGATGATGAGTAACTTTGGCTGGGACTTTATCTACCGAAGTTGGGGAGGTGAGTTTGAAGAAATTGCTGATTGGATTAGTGAATGTTATTCCAAGTGCGATCGCTTGTTTCGTCTTCCCTTCCACGAACCGATGCAAGCTTTCCCAAATATTACAGATGTTGGTTTAACTGGTGGTTCTCCTCATTATCCGGCAGATGAATTACGATCTACTTGGGGAATAACTGCCTCAAGAGAAAAAACTATTTTACTCACTTTTGGTGGCTTGGGTTTGCAGCAAATTCCTTACGAAAATCTGCGACAATTTCCAGATTGGCAATTTATCGTCTTTGATAAATTTGCCCCGGATTTACCTAATTTTGTGAAAATAACTGATAAAGCATATCGACCTGTAGATTTTATGCCGATTTGCGGACGAGTTGTTTCTAAACCTGGTTTCGGCACTTTTGCTGAAGCCACACGATTAGGAGTGCCCATTGTTTCAGTAACTCGTGAAGACTTTGCCGAAGCTGCTTTTTTGTTAGAAGGTATTACTAATTACCATCAGCATCAAATCCTTACTCCTAGAGAATTTTTTGCAGGTAATTGGGACTTTCTCAATCAAGTACCGCAGCAACCAAAGCAATCTCAACCTATTCCTAAAGATGGTAACGAAGCTATAGCTAAAGCCGTTATCTCCTTCCTCACAGCAACAAAAAAACTGAACAACTAACCACTATCCAAATTCCACCATCCACTAACCACTAACCACTAACAATTTTATGCATTACCAAAAATTACTAAGAATTCCCACCACTGGCAAATCTTTGTATAATATAACGCCAAAAATTGAGGCGATAGTTGCAGAATCAAGGGTGGAAATCGGGCTTTGTACGCTATTTTTACGCCACACATCAGCTAGTTTACTAATTCAAGAAAATGCCGATCCAGATGTACTTTTGGATCTCGCTAATTTTATGGCAAAAATCGTGCCCGAATCAGCTAAGTATATCCACGATGCTGAAGGTTCCGATGATATGCCGGCACACATCCGCACCGCGCTTACTCATACCTCAGAACACATCCCCATCAATCGAGGTCATTTGGTGCTGGGAACTTGGCAAGGAATTTACATTTGGGAACATCGGCAACGCAGTCATACTAGAGAATTGGTTGTCCATATTTCTGGATGACAAATTGAATGCAATAAGTATAGTGACTAAAAAGTTAAGTTTATTTCTGTTTGATTTACATCTTATCTACTGCTCGATTAAACTAAGGTTTGTTGCTTTGTGCAGCAGTTTATAAAACTGTAAACTGCTGGAGTTATTTAAATTTATATGAAGCAAAATCTGACACAAATTCAGAGTTTCAGTATTCTTGATGAAATCATTGCCCAGCAGTCTATTAATCAGTTGTCTCTCAATCCGTAGAAAACTTTAGCTACCAGTTTTGTGGAATTGGTAAGTTTAGTTACTGAAAAAACTAATGACATTCAACTAATAACATTTTTAAAAAATAGTTGAAAGCGAATAATTTCGGCTTATTTGGACAACTTACCAGAAAACATTTTCTGGGATTTTGATTTTTTGGTAAGTAGCATGTTAAAACAGGCTTTGGTAGCAGATGATGCTGTTGAATTTTTCAAATGTTTTGGTAACAAGATAGTATCGCTGCTGTAGTTATTCGGAAGTGAAAGTGAAATACGCTTTCGTTACAAAGAAAGGCAGAGGGCAGAGGGCAGAAGGCACTTATGAAAGAAGTATTAATAAAAAATGCGCGTTGTGGGTCTAAAGCCCACTAGTATAAAAAGATTTGTATCGAGATGCGTAGCGCGAGATACAAAGCGTCCACAGCCTAAGTCCCACGTTTTTAAACGTGGGTTCTATAAGTGCCTTCTCACGAGCGTACTTCAATGAGTACGCAATCTACCTAAATTATGAAGCGATTGCGCTTTTTGTTTACTGAATCTATGGAAATGAGTGCGCGATCTACTCAAATGAGTAAGCAAAAAGGCATTTGACTTACTCAAAAAGGCATTTGACTTACTCATTTTGGTGTTTTCCGCAAGTAAAATCAACTTTGACTTACTCAAAAAGGCATTTGACTTACTCATTTTGGTGTTTTCCGTAAGCAAAAAGGCATATTGAAAGTGCTAAATAGCAGAAACGCAGCATTCGTGCGTACATAACTTGGCAGAGCAAATGAGTTGTTTAAGTCTCCCTGGCGAGCGCCGACGTCAAATCACCCCTGGCTCTGAGTAATTTTAGGCGATTGCAAACTCTTGGAGGAGAGCGATCGCCTTTCCTATAAATGAGGTACACGAGTAGGGGCACAACAATGTTGTGCCCTTACAATAGTTTGCACCTCACCAACTTGCAATCTGCTGTAATTCCCGAATTTTAAAAGGAGCAAATTCTCCTTAAATAAAGTGTTAACGGTTGACAGTTAACAGTTATCAATTATCAATCTGTTTCCTGTTAAGAGTTAAGAGTTACCTGTTCCCTTATTTCATAATGACCGAGGAAATAGAAAGAGCCGATAATGATTCGCCGTGGAAGGAAATTTTATCAGCTGGAAGCATTAGGTGAGGCTTTATTGGATTTTACGGCGATCGCCGATTTACTAAAATGGTTGGAGTCCAATCAAACTGCGTAGGAAATTTCCTTGATGGCAATAGTTTTTGTTCAGGCGATCGCTCTAACTCCAAATTTCAGAAAAACAGCGATCGCCTGTTGACTACTAAAATTTCTTTATTAATGATTTATCAATCGACTTGGCATCATTTACCATCATAACTCCCAAGAAATCGTTCCTACCACCGTCAACGGATCGCCTGGGAAAACACGCAGGCTGCTCTGGGAAGTCTCAAAATAGTCAACGTCAAACAGATTCCTAACATTGACTGCGGCTCGAAAACCACCCTGATTGTAGAAGATAGCAGCATCCGTGCGTAAATAACAAAGGCAGAGCAAATGAGTTGTTTAAGTCTCCCTGGCGATCGCCGATGTAGAATAACCCCAAACTCAACCCCAATCCCTTCATCCCCTTACTACCCTAACTCCCTACCGCAGACACTAAAACTCCACCGAAATCGGCAATAAAACTGTTGGCATCACTTTTGTTGACAACTTGCAAAGCCTGGGCTTTAGATGTTTGTAAAATTACCTCAATCCCCGTGGAAGTTGAATTAACTTTAACGCCAGTAACTTCTGTAACTGCAACATTGCCTTGTGCTAACAAATCAGCTGCACTAGTAGAAAAACCTCTTTGAGCTTGCTTGATACCCAGAAATTCATTTCCCCAAGCAGGTTGCATCATTGGTAAAACTAAAGCGATCGCCCACAATTGCAAACTAACATAGCTAGAACCCGCAAGTACCCTCTGTAATTTTCTCATAACTAGCTCTACCAATAGACAGATATTCTCAAGTACCTCTTGAGGTCACCTTACAGAGTTTCAATAACCGTGTCTATCTGTAAAGCTGCAATTTTTTGTCACTTCAGCGGCTTTTTTCCACGTTGACATTCTTTTGGTGTAATCCCAAATTTTTTCTTAAAAGCTTGAGCAAAATAACCTAAATGTGCATAACCTACAGCGTTTGATACTTCAGCTACTTGCATTTGTGTCCCACTTAGCATGATTTTTGCTTGTTCCATGCGATAGTCATGTAAATAGCCAAAAACAGTAGTCCCAAAAATTTCTTTAAAACCTTGTTGCAACTTCCGTTCTCCTAAATGAACCATCTCTGCTAAATCAAGCAATGAGGGAGGATTATCTACTCGATAGATTAAGATATCTCTAGCATGATAAATTTTATCAACGTCTGCTGGTTTGAGATTAACTAATAGGTGAATTGTCTGTTCTTTATACAAAAGTTGATTAAATTGCAGCGCCAGTAGTTCAATCACTTTACTTTCTAAATACATCCGCTTCATCATTCCCTGATAGGGAGCATCTAACATTTGTCGTAAAACAGCAAACATTGCTGGAGTGATTTCTCCAACAGTGTGATGAAATCTCGGCGGACATTCATCTTTTAAAAAAGATTGCAATGAGGTAGGTAGAAATTCAAAGTTTTTGCTGAAACTTCTCAGCCAATCAGGATAAATGTATATAGTTATATCTAAACGATGCTCCCCAGCAAAACGCTGCTCAATTTCATCTATGTTTGGTAAATAAAATAAATAATTTCTACCAACATACTGCATATAATCATCTGGAATTTATTTAATTACTGGAGTAATTGTTCGCAAATTACCTGAAAGATGAAAATCAGAAATTAAAGGAAAAGGTTGCTCATTATGATGATTCCATGAGCTTAAATCACGTTCATAATATTTGTCTATAATATCAAGCAAAAGTCCTGGACGTAGTTCAAAACCAAGAAAAAAACCAGTAGTAAATCTATCTTTAGATTTCTCAGCATAGTCAAAACCATTGCATTTAAAAAGTTCCTTCTCCGTTTTTTCTAGATGTTCTCGAAATAGGTTTTCATATTCTTCGGATGTCAGGGTTTCCATCAAGATATCTCATCAATAAATTCGACTTGTGAGAAAAGCTAATAAAAATTATCAATAAGGAAATTATAAACTGTGCCTGACCAATAGGAAACTGGGTGTAGCGATACGCAAAGCGTCAAGCCTCCGGCTGATCGCAACTGTATGCATGACTTGTTTGAGAAATTAAGGGCGATCGCTTTACCATTCACCTGTATTCTCAAGCTAGAGAAGAAAAAAGGCGATCGCTCATAATGTCTATTGCAAAAAAAATTTGTGGTAATATTGAGGATTGAAAAATTTGTCAATCTTAAGCAATTTGGTATCGACTACGAACGGAGAAAAGTCGTGCCAGTAGGGGAGGCAAAAAGCGGTGTGGATATTCCTCCCGCTTTATTGCCGTTGCGTTATGCGTAACGCACCCTACAAATACCTATCCACTATCAACTATCCACCAACCCCTATCCATTTTATGAAAATCGCTGATTTAATTTCTTGGTTTGAAGAATGGGCAAATCCTGCTTGGTGCGAAAGCTGGGATAATTGCGGGTGGCAAATTGAACCGGGAGTTTTGCAGAAAAATGCACGGGTGTTGGTTTGTTTGACACCTACTTTAGCGGTGATGGAGGAAGCGATCGCAAAAAGTGCTAATCTCATTTTTGCCCACCATCCGCTGATTTTTAGTCCCCCGAAGTCTTTACGCAGTGGTGAAGCGATCGCCGAAATGGTGCGGTTAGCTTTTACCCACAATATCGGCATTTACAGCGCTCACACTAACTTTGACCAAGTTGATGATGGCACTGCTGATGTTTTAGCTCAAATTTTACAACTTCAAGAAGTCACGCCAATAGTACCCACACAAGCTAATTTAGGATATGGGCGCGTTGGTGTTTTAAATCCATCTCTGAGTTTACAGGATTTACTGGCGACAATTCAAACCCGACTCGCTCCGCCAAAGGTGATTTTTTCCCCCACGGCTGATTTACAGCAGATAATTTCGCGAGTTGCTGTTTTAGGGGGTTCGGGAGCAAGTTATATCTCAGCCGTAGTCAAAACTGGCGCTCAAGTTTATCTGACTTCTGACTGTAAGTTCCATCAATTTCAAGAAAGCCGCGATCGCAATCTCATTTTAATTGATGCCGGACATTACGCTACCGAACGCCCAGCGTGCGATCGCTTAGTGCAAAAATTCCAAGCTTTAAACCTCGACTGGGTACAGTTGAGTCAAAAGGATGAGGATTTCCGTCAGTTTTTTCTTTACTCAAATGTAAAGATTTCTTAAACTAGATATTTTTACTTTACATGTAGTTTATTTTCTCGATAAAATGTATGATTTTAAACTGATAAAATTAGTATTCTTATTGAAGAAAAAAGCGAAAATTGTATAGTTTAGCTTTATTTAGCGGTATAGCAAGAAGTTTGCTGATTTCAAGCTATGTGATTTAAATCACACATATGCTCTAACTACAATCACTCTTTACTACTGTTTGATATCAATTAGCAGAAGAGGGAAATGTTGCAAACTGTATCTAACACATTGCTAAGTATGCCCTAATTAAAATGATTCGCGCACTCATTGAATCTGCTTTCCAAACTGGATGTCTTAGTGTTGAATCCGAGGGTCTACTTCATCAAGTTTTGGCTACCAAAAGCTATGATTCAAAGGATTTAGCAGCCTTGGCAGCACTAGATGAAGCAGTTCGCGCCGGTCAAATTAAACGAGAGGCATCCTCCTCAAGTTTATTAATGAAATTTCCCACACAATACAAACGAAGCTGACAGAAGAAGACTTTCTTGAGGGGGAGGGGGAAGACAAGGGAGAGGGGGGGATGGGGAGAGGGGGGGATGGGGAGATGGGGGGAGGGGGAGACAAGGGAGACAAGGGAGACAAGGGAGATAGAGAAGTAAGTTTCTTCCTAGTCTCCTTATCCCTGCCCCCCTGCCCCCCTGCCCCCCTGCCCCCCTGCCCTCCTTGTCCCCTTGTCCCCTTGTCCTCCTTAATGACTGCCTTGCTTTGTGTCACCGAAAAAGATAAAGACGCAGTAAAGAACTTTGGGGTGTTGTTGTTTAAAACCATTAAGGTGACAGGAGAATGAGTTAAGATCAAATACATAGGGGTAAAGACTTCGCAAAAATGCCAATGATTACAAGTAGGCAACTTAAACAACCGCACTTACCACTTGTTTTGGAGTATTATTTATTACATAATGGTAGAAGTATTCACCAAAAAATACTCACGCTTGTCAGGACAACTCCCGAATTATGTACAGACGTTGCACAATCGCGTCTCTACTATATAAGTAGCCATTTCTAATGTTACCCCCAAAGAGATTGAGTTGAAGTGGTGGAGTAACCTGTGCTGTATGCGATCCAATCATCAAATATGACGGTTTGGATCAAGATATGCACTTGTTCGCCAACCGTGAAACTAGCTTCTTAAGGGTAGTATATATTGGGATAAAACCCAGATGTTGACAGGTTTAACTACGTCGTTTAAAAAGGCAGAAGCAGTACATGCTACACCGCAAGATTTATCAACTGTGTTGCGACGGGCGGGAGGTATGTGTATTCTTGCGGGACCAGCAACGCTGGATTGAACGCGCCCGCATCCTCGACATAGAGGGAGATTTAGTCACCCTACGCTATGAAACAGAAGAAGAGGACGAAATTTGTTCTTGGGAAGAGATGGTTCGCCTTGAAAGTATTGGCGCTGTAACGCAAAAATTAGCTTCAGTGCCCCGTGGTAATGTCGAACCTCTTATGACTGAAGATTGTCCAGAAGCTGAACGCATCCGCAATCGTTACACAGACTCAAATCCAGAGTAAGTGGGTAGTGGGTAGTGGGGCATGGGGCATGGGGCATGGGGCATGGAGTATGGAAAGAATCTCTCATTCTCAATTCGTAATTGCCAATGCCCATTGCCCATTGCCCATTGCCCATTGCCCATTGCCCATTGCCCAACAACTAACAACTAACTCTCAGTTAACCGTTCAAAGGCAGGGCAGTAACCTTCAAGAGTAACCTTGAAGTTATACAGGGGGGAAGCGGGGTTCCAACACCGCTGCCCCCTTTGATGTCTACAGGTACCGCAGCAATCGACATCAGACCAAATAAAGCGATCGCTATTTTGATTGAGTAGTTCTCGTTGCGACAAACCCCGCAATACGAGTTCTTCTCCCTGCCAACGCGCTTCGATTAAGCCAGTATCGCCAAATTGTTGCCACCTAGGGTCAGCGGTAACGGCATCGGGGAGGGTAATTGTGATTACCGTTCCCAATTCTGTTAATTCACCCTCATAATTAGTCTCTGGGGCTGCTGGTTGCAAAAATGTATCGCCAATCGGCAATTCTACTAATGTACCACTGGGGGGCGAATGTACGTGGTAGCGATTTTGCAATTCTTCCAAACTAGTCAGGTCTGCCAAATAACCTGGGGAACCGTGGACAAAAATGACGTGCTGCGGTCGCAAATTATGAATTAGCTGGGTGGTACCAGGACCATCGCTATGCTGTGCCAAAAGATAAGTTTCGACACTAGTTTGTCCTGGGTATGCTTTATTAAGTTGTATATGAGTTTTTTCTGGTGAGAGAATTACCCAAGAATTCATATTTAGTTGGCAGTATTCATCCAAATCAGTTGTAGAGTCGGTGAGGACAATACAAGGAGTGTTACCAACAGTGTGACGATATTCTGGTTGCAAACGACGCACGCGGGGACGCACTCGTTCATCCCAAAACAACGGTTGATGACGGGCGAAGTTTTGTACTGATGGGGGCAGGTGGGGTAACAATTCTAAGTAAGCATCGCATCCGGTGGCGACAGTACCATCAACCCAGATATCTATGTCGCGTCCGGTGAAATGGTGATGGCTGCGTAACAGCATCAATAATTCTTGACCTAGACCTAATGCTGGTGTAAGTAGTAATACGGAGGAACGGTCAGCGATCGCCCGATTAATTCGTTCTGCTAGTTGATTTTCTTGATTGCGTCGGTGCGGATGACGCGATGTGCCATAACTGCCTTCAATAATTAGCACATCTAACTCTAATCCGCGCAATTCCTCTAAACGCAAACCTTCTACCAGCCGCGAGTTCGATAAGAAAAAGTCACCTGTATATAGTAATTTGTAAGAGCGTTGCTGGGTGGTGTAGGTGAGGAGAATCGCCACCGCTCCGGGTAGATGACCTGCGGGGTATAATTCTGCTACTAGACCATCTTTAAATTCTACAGGCGATCGCAACGGCAACGCTTGACAAAATTGGGGAATTTCCTTATTTTCTTGATCCTGCCAATTCAGCGGTAGTAACTTGGTTGTCACCTCGCTGGCGTAAATCGGTAATAGAGGAAAAGCCTCATGCAGTGCTAGCAATCCGCTAGCATGATCTGGGTGAGCGTGACTTACCAAAACTAAATCTGCTGGTAAAGGCGAATTGCCTCGCTTTGCCGACTTTTTCAGCCCCTTTACCAGCGAGGAAATATCTTTTAAGCCACAGTCAAGCAGAATGCGGTGTGGTCCCATCCGCACCAATAAACAGACACCTTCATCCTTATGGTGGACACCATAGGGAAAACATTCTAATTCATTCGTCCCCTCGGCTGCATCAATGCGAGAGGATACTGACAGATCCTCACTCATGGTCTTTTCCCCTCAAACCTCATATTTGTTGCACATTTCCCAAAAGCCTAGATTTACGCGGTTTTTGGTCTTGTGACCTTGGGGTAAGTTCCTAAGTGCGTCGCTGCCCGAATGCGGATTAGGGAATTGGGGAGGACGCCTCCGAACCCGCGCTGGTTCGGAAAAACGTGGATAATGACAACCCATCAAACTAGGGGATCTGGGCGTTTGTTAATGTGCCGATCCATTGCCGTGGTAGTTGTCTGAGTCATAAAAGCCATTTTTCGTGCCGAAAAACAAGCACGCAACGGTAAAGATAACTGTTAATCCAACTAATATCAATTTTACATCCATTTGTTTGTCGCCCTCTACTAAAGACGTCTTGATCTTAATAGAGCGATCGGCGCAATTGAGCCGAATCACCAAAATTTTTTACTATGTTTGGGTCGATTGGGCAATAGGTAAGATTACCACAATTACAACTGATTGTAGAACTTTTTGGTTGACGTGTCTATCTATCCGGGAATAGAGGAGGAATGCGATCGCACTTAAACCTAAGTTTTGTAGGGGCAATTCATGAAGGGTCTCCTACGTATTTTTGCTCGTAAGTCTAATAACAGCGGTCTTAACGACAAATTAAATGTTGCGAAGAACTGTTTGAATGTTAAGAACGATCGCACTTATGTTGGTAACGACAACTTCTGCATTTATAATGACAGCGCATGAAGTGCAGAGAACTGATGAGCCGATACTAACGACAGTTTGTTGTGTAATTGCTTATGTCAATCTGATTGAGACAATTAAAGAGTAATTTTCTTACCTCTTTCAGTGAAGCGAACCTGTTTAATATTTAATTGAGCATTGCTTGTCAAACTTTTGCGGAGGCTGCCAAATAAAGCAAACTGTTCGCAATGGGAAAGAGAAACTAACTGCCGTTTGGAATCAGGAGATACTCGTAAATCTACGGTGGCAACACGATTTTTGACACTTACACGATAACCAGATAAATTAAAATCGCCTGTATCTTGTTGCTCTATGATTTTACTCACAATACCCGTTGCAGGTTCTGATGCTGGCACTGAAACTGTATTCGGAATAAGTTCTTGACATTCGCTGTCACTTGTGTATAGGGTGAGGTTAATAGTCTTGTCAGTAGCAGCTTGAGAAGTTGACAAAGCGGTATTTTCAGTAAAGGGTTCTGTAGAAAAAGGCTGCTCGACGCTCGATTTAGCTCTTAGTTCAGTCTGGGTTGGAATTTGGGATGAAGGACTGTTGCTTGGTGTTGTTGTGGCTGCTGTAGCCGTTTGGTCGAGATTTTGAGAAGCTTGGTTAGAATTACAACTGCTGATGCTGGCGGCGATCGCTACAACAATAAAGGGGATAATATATTTTTTATTTGTATTCATAATTTTGTCGCTGGATTGTTTTATCAACTTCAGTGTGGGTGGTATAAAATCCGCATAAATTATCGATAAATGGTATGAGTTAATTTTGGTGGAAATCAAGGCGATCGCTTCGCGATCGCTGTTGCCGAGAGGTGCAAAGCACCTCTCCACCCGAACGAAGTTCGGGTGCAGCCTGGTCAGAAAGACCAGGCTGGGCAACATACGCGCCATCGCTTCCGTCATCGCGACAATGTTATTTTCACAAGCTAAATAGGGAAACATACATACTGAAGTCTACTTCAAACCCCTAGTTAGCAATTGACTTTGATTATGACTTGCAATTCCATCACCGTAGATAAAAATACTTATGAATCTCTTCAACAAGAATTGGTAGAACTGCGTCAGATGGTTTGGACGTTGCAGTCGCAAAAAGAAGTAACTGTATGTAAAAGCGAAGCCTGGTTTGCACGCTTGGCAGACAATGTACCAGGGGTAATTTATCAATTTCAGCTTTTCCCCGATGGCACTATATCGTTTCCTTATGTTTCTTCTGGATGTCGAGAACTTTATGAATTGGAACCTTCACAAGTGTACGAAAATCCACAGTTGTTATTTGAAGTGGTTCATCCTAGAGACCTTCCTGGGTTACAGGAAACAATTGCCATTTCCACTCAAACCTTAGAAAACTGGGAATATGAGTGGCTAACTATCACACCTTCTGGGAAGCAAAAATGGTTGAAAGGAATTTCTAAACCAGAACCACAATCAGATGGCTCGATTCTTTGGGATGGCTGCATAATTGATGTTAGCGAACTGCAAGCAGCGCTGCGCGATCGCAAACAAGCAGAAATAGCGCTGCAACTGTTGAATGAAGAGTTAGAAGTTAAATTCCAGGAACGTACAGCAGCCTTACATGAGAAAACTTCAGAATTAGAGGCTATGCTTAATGCCTTTCCTGACTTATTCTTTCGGTTGGCTGCCGATAGCACTATTTTAGATTATAAAGCTAGCTCTCAAAATAGCGAATTGTATGTTCCACCAGAGGTATTTTTAGAAAAGCGGATGGTGGAAGTTCTTCCTCCAGAAGTTGCACAAAAGATGCAGCAAGCAATTGTCCAAGTTCAAGAAACTTCATCTTTGGTAAGTGTAGAGTATTCGCTATTAATGCCCAACGGTGAAGAATACTACGAAGCGCGGCTCGTTCCCTTTGTCAATAATAATATCATTTTGATTGTCAGAAATGTCAGCGAAGAGCAAATTGCGTTACGCGATCGCTCAAAAGCAGAACAACAACTTCAACAGCAAGCACAGTTTCTACAAAGCATTTGGGAAGGTGTAGACTATGGCATCTTTGTTATGGAAGTTTTGGATGATGGTGCAGAGTTTCGCTATATCAACTTTAATCCAGCGATGGCAAAAACTAGTCCCGTACCGATGTCTCATCTTCTAGGGAAAACCATCGCTGAAGCACTACCTACCGAAATGGCAAATCTTTATCGTCAGCGTTACAGCGAATGTGTCAAGTCTGGCAAAAGCACTTTATTTGAAGAACATTTCTCTATTGAAGGTGAAACTACATGGTGGCTGTTGAATGTCACACCTCTAAAAGACAGTAACTCACAAATTTATAAACTCATTATCACGGCAACTAATATCACAGAACGCAAGCGAACCGAACAAGAACGGCAAATGTTTGTCTCACTAATTGAAAATAGTAATGATTTTATTGGTATCGGCACCTTAGAAGGACATCCGCTGTTCATTAACGAAGCAGGAAGAAAATTAGTTGGTATTGATAGCTTAGAAGCTGTCAAAAGTATCAAGATCGAAGAATTATTTTTACCAGAAGACAGAGAATATTTGCAGCAATGCATCATACCTGCGGTGATAGAAGATGGTTTGTGGCAGAGTGAATATCGCTTCCGACATTTCCAAACTGAAGAACCGATTCCAGTTGATTGCAACACTTTTCTCATTAAAAATCCTGAGACTGGTGAACCATTGTGTATGGCAACAATTACTCGCGATATTCGCGATCGCCAAAAAGCAGAAGCTCAACTGCAAGAAAAGGAACAATTTTTACGCAGTATATACGATGGAGTTGAATGCTCTATATTTGTCATCGACGTTCTAGAAAATGGCGAATTTCGTTCTGGGGGTTACAACTTAAACGCAGAAAAAGCAACGGGTATGCGTAGCGCTGAGGTAGTTGGTAAAAACTTGGCAGAAATTTTTGGTGCGACTAAAGCCGCAGAAATACATCATAAATGTAACACTTGCCTCGTTGCAGGCGTTGCTATTTCTTTTGAAGAATGCTTAACTTTACGCGGTCAAGAAAATTGGTTACTAACTACATTGAATCCTCTCAAAGACAGTGAAGGTCGAATTTATCGTTTGGTAGGAACAACTTTTTATATTACGGAGCGGAAAAAAGCAGAAGTTGCACTTAAAGCCAGTCAGCATTTCATTCAACGTATTACTGACTCGATTCCTAATACTATTTATATCTACGACTTAGAAGAACAGCGCAATATATACGCGAATCATGAAATAGCTGAAATTCTCGGCTACTCAATTGAAGAAGTTCAAGAAATGGGAGCAGAATTTCTTTCCAATACTCTTCATCCAGACGATTGGGAAAAAGTCATAACCTACCACCAAAAATTTCCCACCGCTGTTGATGGCAAGATTTTTGAGATTGAGTACCGCATGAAAGATGTGCATGGAAAATGGCACTGGGTTTACAGTCGAGACACGTCTTTCAGCCGTAATGCTGACGGTAAAGTAAAACAACTTCTTGGTGTGGCAACTGATATCACCGTTCGTAAAGAAGCCGAAATTCAATTGCAACAACAGACTGAGTATTTAGAAAATACTCTAAACAAATTGCAACGCACCCAAGCTAAACTCATCCAAAGTGAAAAAATGTCTTCGTTAGGTAATATGGTTGCAGGTGTCGCTCATGAAATTAACAATCCGGTTAACTTTATTCATGCTAATCTGACTCCTGCCTGTGAATACTCCCAAGATTTGCTGCGACTAGTGGAACTTTATCAACAATACTACCCCAATCCCCCAGAAGAAATTGAAGAAAAAATCGAAGACATTGACCTTGATTTTATCAAACAAGACTTAATGAAACTTCTTCAGTCGATGCGAGTCGGAACTGAGCGCATCCGTGAAATCGTTTTGTCACTGCGGAATTTTTCTCGTCTGGATGAAGCTGAATTTAAGCGAGTAAACATCCATGAGGGAATCGAAAGTACGCTGATGATTTTGCACAACCGTCTGAAAGCTAAACCAGAACATCCAGAAATCTCGGTTATTAAAGAGTATGGCAAACTTCCCTCTGTTGAGTGCTATCCCGGTCAACTAAATCAGGTATTTATGAATATCTTTGCCAATTCTATAGATGCGTTAGAAGAGTCATTTGTCAAGAACAAAGAACAAAAAATTAATCCACAGATTTGCATTAGTACTGAAGTCGTTAATGGCAACTGGATAGCAATCAGAATCGCCGATAATGGTCAAGGCATTCCACCAGAAATACTTTCAAAGCTATTTGACCCTTTCTTTACCACGAAAGATGTAGGTAAAGGTACAGGATTAGGACTATCTATAAGTTATCAAATTGTGGTAGATAAACATGGTGGGAAATTATCTTGTCACTCAATACTTGGACAAGGTGCAGAATTTGTAATTGAGATTCCTGTTACTCAGGTAAAAACCTGCTAATGAAAAAGAGGGGGAAAGGGGAAAGTAGTGAGCGGTAAACCGCTCAAAAGGATTTTAAGGGCTTCAGCCCTTACTACGTTATATTTAATTTAATTCCAGACTATTTGCATATCTAGAATAAAACCTGGTAAAACATCTTCTCCTGATAATGTTTTTGGAGAATCGAGTATTTCTATTGGTTGTCCAGTTCGATAAATTTCAACTTGACGTGCTTTGCGGTTAATTAGCCAGCCAAGCTTTACTTGGTTATCTATATATTCTTGCATTTTAGATTGTGTTTCTTGCAATCTATCAGTTGCCCCGATTAACTCTAAAACGAAATCTGGGGCAATTGGCGGAAATTTTTCTTGCTGTACTGGGGTAAGTGCATCCCATCTATCTTGTCGTATCCAAGAAATATCGGGGGAACGATTTGCACCGTTGGGTAGTTTAAAGCAGGTGGAAGAATCAAAGCAGACTCCAAGTTTTGTTTGTCGATTCCAAATCGCAAAATCTGCATTAATTTCTGAGTTACAGTTTCCTGTTTTTCCTCCAGTCGGTGACATTATAAGTAATTCTCCTTTGGCATTGCGTTCAAATTTGATATCAGGGTTTTTCCGACATAGTTGATAAAAGTCGTCGTCTGTGAGTGTAATGATGGAGTTGAAGTTTACAGTAATGGCTGTCATGGTATTGAGGCTTTGAGTTCAAAGGTGCATCGAAGAGTGGATAATTAAGCGATCGCTTTTATTCAGGACTTACGCACAAGTCACGGAAAAACGAACCACGAAGAGACGAAGTACACGTTCGCGCTTCGCGTCTCCGAAGGAGAAGAAATAAGAGTTACAGAGGTATTTTGTGTAAGTCCTATTATTCTCACAAACCCGATAATTTCATCTTCAATATCATATTATATTTAAAAAGTCAATAAATCAGGCAAAGGCTAAAACATTGAATTTAGGAGGCAATATAGATGATACGACCGCGCAAGAACTTTGCCCAGCATTGGCTAAAAAGTGAAAAAGCACTAAGTGCGATAGTAGAAGCAGCTGAATGTAACCAAAGCGATCGCGTTCTGGAAATTGGACCTGGTACCGGCATTCTCACTCGTCGTTTATTACCAAACGTCAAATCTTTAGTCGCAGTAGAAATTGACCGCGACTTGTGCAAATTATTAGTCAAGCAACTCGGTAAAAGTGATAATTTCTTACTTCTGCAAGGAGATTTTCTCACTTTAGATTTACCATCTCATCTGGCAGCTTTTGAAGCTTTTCAAAACCCAAATAAAGTTGTTGCTAATATTCCTTACAACATCACCGGACCTATTATAGAAAAGCTACTTGGTACCATCGCCAAACCAAATTCTCAACCTTTTGATTCAATAGTACTACTAGTACAAAAAGAAGTAGCAGAAAGATTATATGCTAAACCAGGCTCAAAAGCCTTTGGAGCATTAAGCGTGCGAGTACAATATTTAGCTGAGTGTAAGTTAATTTGTCCAGTACCCGCAGCTGCATTTTCCCCACCCCCGAAAGTAGATTCAGCAGTTGTGCGCTTAATTCCCTACCAAATAGAATTACCAGCAAATGACCCGCGACGATTGGAAACTTTGGTAAAGTTAGGATTTGGAGAAAAGCGCAAAATGTTAAGAAATAATTTGCAGTCGATTGTAGAACGCACCAGCCTGACACAATTACTAGAAAAATTAGAAATAAATCCTCAAGCTCGTGCTGAAGAACTTAGCGTCTCTCAATGGGTAGCACTGGCAAATCAGTTACAAGTTAAAAGTGAAGAGTTACAAGTTAAGAGTGAGGAGTTACAAGTTAGGAGTGAGGAGTGAAGAATTAAAAATCAAGATAAACTCCCAACTCCCCACTCCCCCACTCCCCCACTCCCCCACTCCCCCACTCCCCACTCTCAACATGCATTACACCTTAATTGCTCCGGCTAAAATCAACTTATACTTGGAAATCATAGGCGATCGCTCTGATAACTACCATGAGTTAGCTATGATACTCCAAAGTATCGACTTGGCAGACGAAATTGAGTTGCATTCCATCAGCACTGACACGATTCGCGTTCACTGCAACCATCCGCAAGTACCGACAGACCGAAGTAACCTAGCATACCTAGCAGCCGAATTAATGGCAACGGAATTTCCTAACACCTTTGCTAAATACGGAGGTGTAGAAATCAACATCACCAAGCGCATTCCTGTAGCTGCGGGTTTAGCTGGGGGTTCGACGAATGCAGCAGCGGTTTTGGTAGGAATAGATTTATTGTGGAAGTTGGGACTAACTCGGTCAGAATTAGAAGAACTGGGAGCAACTTTAGGTTCAGATGTACCATTCTGCGTTGCGGGTGGAACAGCGATCGCTACAGGTAGAGGTGAACAACTTTCTCCCCTGCCAAGTTTAAATAATATATATATAGTATTGGGTAAATTCAAAAGCTTAGAAGTTTCTACTCCTTGGGCTTATAAAACGTATCGCGCTGAGTTTGGTGATTCTTACATTAGAGGTAGCGATAATTTGGCAATTCGTGCGTCAGCAGTACATTCAGGAGAAATGGTAAAAGCTATTCTGCATCAAGATGTCAAAGAAATCGCCCAAAAACTGCATAATGATTTAGAAAAGGTAGTATTACCAGCTTATCCGCAAGTATTGCAGTTGCGAGAAACTTTTGCCAATGCCGGAGTTTTGGGTACAATGATGTCTGGTTCTGGACCAAGTGTATTTGCGCTGTGTGAGTCTCAAGAACACGCAGAACAAGTTAAGCTGCAAGTGAAAACAGCGACGAAGAACGAAGATTTAGAATTGTTTGTAACTAAAGCGATCGCACATGGAATTCAGATAGTATCCTAGCAAAACGTAGTCGTAAGCTGTTGCGCTTACAATTTGCAATGCTTAAAATTTGGAACTAAAGCTTCAAACTTTCTCCCCCTCTCCCTCTCCCCCCCTCCCCTCTCTGCCTCAACGAGAAAATTAAAAGCATCACAGCTTATGAATTCTCCATTTCCAGGGATGAATCCTTATCTGGAAAATCCCGTATTTTGGTCAGAAGTACATCATCGGTTAATCGCAATCATAGCCGACGAAATTGAGCCAAACATACCTTCTCAATATCGAGTTGCGATTGAGCAGCGTACTTATTTAAGTGATGAAGAGCATTCTATCTTGGTAGGTATTCCTGATGTGACTATTTTTTCTCAACAATCAAATCAGAAAGAGCATTCATCAACAGTACAAGCTACACAAGTTTCTACCACAGATGGGGTAACGGTGACAATACCCATACCAGAAAATGTCACAGAAAGTTACTTAGAAATTCGAGAGATAGACACGGGATTTGTTGTGACAACAATTGAAATTCTCTCACCTAAAAACAAACAAGCAGGTGAAGGAAGAAAAGTTTATGAACGAAAGCGAAAACAAGTTTTAGCCAGTCTGACGCATTTAGTAGAAATTGATTTACTCAGAAGTGGTCGGCAAATGTCTTTACTAGGAGAAGTGCCAGCAACAGATTATCGCATAGTTGTTAGTCAAAGTGAAACTCGCCCTCAAGCTAAATTATACGGCTTTAGCGTTCGCGAAAAAATTCCTACTTTCGTGTTACCTTTGCAGTCAGGAGATAGAAAAGTGATTTTAGATTTGCAACCTTTATTAAATCGAATATATGCGCGTGCCAGATTTTATTTAACTATTGATTACAATCAAGAGCCAATACCACCACTAAAAGCAGAGGATAAAGCATGGGCTGATACACTTTTACAAGGGACTAGGGAATAGGAGAGGGAAAGAGGGGGGGATGGGGAGAGTGGGGGAAAGAATTATTCTCATTGTCTCCTGTCCCCCTTGTCCCCTTGTCCTCCTTGTCCCCTTGTCTCCCTGTCTCCTTGCCCAATTCCCAATTCCCAATTCCCAATTTTATGAGTGACCCAAATTTAATTGAACAATCAGAAAAGCCAAAAAATACAGCGACTCCATTACGCTGTTTAACTGGATCGATAATTTCTGGAGGACTTGCGATCGCATCATACTCTTTATTAAATGCGATCGCTATCAGTTTCGCCACGAACCCCATCCATTCACAAAACCAATTAACCATTAGAATCTCCTCCGCAGTGCGTACCTTAGTTCTAGGTGCAGTCACTTTAGGAACAGGGGTATTTGCGATCGTCGCTCTTGGTTTGTTCGCTTTAGGAATACAATTACTGCTACAGCAGTTGAGACAAAAAAGTTAAACTGCGCCGACATTTTGCGGTATAAATTGATGCTTTTTCCGCCAGCTTTGGGGAGGTATGTCGTTGTGTTGACGGAACTGACGGGAAAAGTGACATGCATTCTGGTAGCCGAGATTTGTAGCAATTTGCTCGATACTTTGGTCACTATTTTGAAGTAAATTACGTGCTTCTGCCATTCTGCGCTTCACAATCCAAGTATTTACGGTGTCACCCGTCTTCTTTGCAACTCGATTAGTTAAGTAAGCGGAGGAATAACCAACTGCTTGAGCGACATCACACAAAGTAATTCCTTCTTGATAATGAGCTTCGATATAATCAAAAACTTCTTTGAGTTGAGGAATTGATGGAAAGCTGAACTCAAGAGGTTCTTCGGTTGAAGTCTTTGGTGTCGGTAACGAAGCTGACATTTGATGAGAATTGATCGCACACCAGTAGCGAAGCTGATTTTGCTTTTCTAATCGGGTGGCGATCGCTCTGAGCAATTGCTCTACTGTACACGGTTTGGTAAGATAGTCATCTGCGCCCAATTCCATGCCTTTACGGACATCTTCTGTGGTGTTGCTGCCAGTCAGAAAAATGAAGGGAATAATCGCTGTTATCGGCTCAATGCGTAGCGCAGCCAGAACCGCATAACCATCCATATCCGGCATCATAATATCACAAATTATCAAGTCCGGTGAATGCTCTTGTGCTTGCTGGATGCCAGTAGCACCGTTATGAGCAGCTATAGTATCAAAACCTTCAGCTTCCAGACTATCTAAGAAGAGATTGCGGGTGATTGCATTATCTTCAATTACGAGAATTTTTTTCGCTGATTGTTGCATCATGATTAAATTACCACAATTTTTAGTAGAAAATAAACACTCTTTCTTGATGCCGAGTACTTAATTAGTGCTGAATTTTCAGTTTGTAATAAAAACTCAAGATTCAGCAATTCTATTGGGCAACACGACAGTAAATTTAGTGCCTGCACCCACATCACTTTCAACAGCAATTCGACCTTTATGTATCTCTACAAGAGTTTTGACAACCGATAAACCCAAACCAGTACCGGGGATACTATCGACATTGCTACCGCGATAAAATGCTTCAAAGATTTGTTGTCGATCTACTACGGGAATTCCAATACCTGCATCTTTGACTTGAAAAATTACTTCTTCATCTTCACAGTGCAACTCAAAAATAACCGTACTTCCATCAGGAGAATACTTAATTGCATTTGAAAGTAAATTCGTTAAGATATGATGCAGCAGTTTCGGATCTAAATAAGCAGTTGAGCAATCACCAGGGCTGATAAAATCAATTGATGTTTGCTTATCAGTTGCTAAGTGCATCTGTGCTGTAATATCACGACAAAACTGTTGTAAGTCAACTGGTCTAGGGTTACATTCTAACTTTGCCGCTTCTGCTTTACCAAACAACAATACCTCATCTAACAGCTGGCTGATTTCAAGAACAGCAGTTTGAATTAAATCAAGATAAGAGCGGCTTTTCTCTTCATTCCATTGGTGAAGATGGCGTTTGAGCAAGTCAGAAGAAAATGAGACAATATTTAGCGGTGTGCGGAATTGATGACACAGCATAGAGACAAAGTGTTCTCTCAGTTCGCTGAGTTTTTTTGCTTGTTCTAAAGCTTGGCGAACTTCTGATTCTGCGCTTTTATAATCGGTGATATCAATCGCGGTGACGAATTCGACTGGCTTACCGGAAAAATCAAGTAATCCATCCATCATTTCCACAGTACAAGCTAGCCAGCGCTGCGAGCCACTTTTGGTGACAATCTGCATTTCTTGGTATTCACACGCACTCGCACCATCTAACTTGTTGACTTGCCTCAGCTTTTTGCTTTTAACTAATTGGTCAAGATTAAAGTTATTCAGCAGTTCTTTTTTAGTGTAGCCTGTGAGTTTTTCAGCCGCCTGATTTACGTAGCAAAACTTTGAGTTTTGAATTAGGAAAACACTAGCATCGGTACTTTCAGCCAAAGTGCGAAATCTCGATTCGTTCAGCTTCAGTGCTGCTTCAGTGCGTTTGAATTCTGTAACGTCCCAAATACTCCACACTCTGCCGATAATTTTACCATCAAGTCGCTGCGGTTCCGAGTAGTGTGCAAAGGTTCTCCCATCTTTCAATTCTAATAAATCATACCTTTCGCTCGCGCATTGAATTTCCATTTCCCACACGCAATCGCGAAATAGCTGTCTATCTTTAACTTGGCTCTCAAAAAAGCCTTTAGCTCGTTTGCATTTTCTGGATATGGTTATCGATTTGGGAAGTTGCCACATCTCCATGAATTTTTGATTGTAGCAAAGAATCTCCCCATCAAAATTTACCGCAAGTATGCCATTAGCGGTAGATTCGAGAGTCGAACGCAGTAAATTAACAGATGTTTTGAGTTCTTCTTCTTTTTGCTGATATTCGGCAGATACTTCTTGATGTAACTCCAAGTTGGCATCTTTAGATTTATCAGCATACTGTTGCATACTGAACTCTACTATCTCCTGACTGCGATCGCTTGCGATCGCACAAGCAATTTGCTTACCTTGATGTTCTATGTAAGTGAGGGTAATCCCCATCAAAAACATCTGCCCTTTCTTTGTGCGGTAACGCGATTTCAAACACAGCGAACCTTGTGATTTTAGCGATCGCCATTGTTGGGACCAAACTTCTGGCAAGAAATCTACATCGACATCCTGCAACTTCATCCTCAGTAATTCCTCACGGGAATACTCACTAATGCGACAGGTCGCATCGTTTACATAGAGAAACTCGGAGTTCTCTTGTACGCAAAAAGCAGCATCTGCAACCTGATTTATCAGCAAGTGAGCCAATTGCAACTCTTGAGGCACTGAAGCCAATTTAGAGTTGGATGGAACTAACTTGTAATCGCCAAGATTCATAGCCCTACTAAGCCTTTTCAATCCGTCTGCACCAATGTCATAAATGGGCTTGCAATCATGAATTACTGATAAATTTATACTTCGGTCTTAAAGGTATTAATTTCTTTAATCCCACTTCTTAAATTATCAGATAATTCATTTTCTTAATACAACTTTACTTAATCTTTATAAAACCAAATTTACACCTAGAATACAACAAATAAAAACGACGATAAACGGCTGCTTAAGATAATAGAAAGAGAAAATAAAACAATTTCTATTATTAACACTGACCGTTATCTTTTTTGCTTCAAAATGCCAAGAAAATCGTGAATTTCCCTAAGAACTGATGCAAATTCTGACTCAGGAATTTAATTTATCTTAATTTCCTCCTTTATAAACTTTACTACAATACCATATGTTTGCCACCCGTCATAAGAAATACATTCTTAAGTAAGCAATATACATAATTTTAATCATCGACCAAAAGGTAGATACTGTATTAAATAGTGATGTGTTCAACAATACAAACATCTGAGGTAAAAGCTATTTGCCAGAAACAGAGCTACAAAGAACAAATGATTTTTTGTTCACTTCGCCTCCAAAAAAAATGTATTTTTTAATACTTATATTTTAGTTATTCAAGGGGATTGCCATCTCATTCAACTATCGCAAGGAATAGATTTGTAAGCTATGCAAAATGAGCATTGCAGGTATTGCTAAACAGCAAAAGAATTGACAAGGCGATCAAAAGATTATTCATTGTAAATACTTCTAAATCTCCCGTAGGCTTGTTTCCAGAAGCACAGCAGAAAGGTTTAGTACTAACTATCTATATACTTTTGCGATATTTAAGTGTTCCTACTGTCAACCAAGCCAGGTCAAAAGTTACAAGAAAAACTCAGTTTTTCGTTTTCTACATTACCGAAAAAATGAGCATCAGGGCAGGTTGAGTAAGCTACAGAGATTCTTATGCCAGCAATTTTCGTTTTAATTACGTAAAAGCAATGACTCAAAAGTATACCGCATCTACAACACAAATCACCGCAGAACCGTACAAGCAAAACGGTTATCTAGAATCAGGCAAAAACTCCAAATCGCTGACAGTTGCGGATGCGATCGCCGAAATGTTAGAGAACTTGGGAGTAGGCTTTGCCTTTGGTGTCGCCGGGGGAGCGATGGCAAGTCTTTGGGGTGCGCTATCAAATAGTACCATGCAGGTGCTTAACTTTCGCCATGAATCCGGAGCCGCCTTTGCCGCTGCCGAAGCTTACTTTGCTTCTGGTAGTCCGAGCGTAGTTTTCACCACCGCAGGACCGGGAATCACCAATGCCCTGACAGGCTTATTTGCGGCTCGTGGAGAAGGTGCAAAAGTGATTTTGTTATCAGCTTGCACCTCAGCAGCGCATCGCGGACGCTGGGCAATTCAGGAAACTAGCAGCACTACATTGCCCACCGGCGGCATATTCACCTCAGGAGCGCTGTTCAACTATGCTGTCACCATAGAATCTGCCGCTCAACTGCCGCAGGTTTTTCGGAGAATTGCTCTTGGGTTAGCGCAACCGGGCGGATTTGTCGCGCATTTGAGCATTCCCACAGGTGTACAGACAAGCACAGTTGATGAAACAACCCTGCCTGATTTAGGAGGTGTTTGTTCGTTAGTAGCGCCATCAGAAGAAGCGATCGCCAAATCTGTTGAGTTACTATCCGAAGGACCCTTTGCCATCTGGGTTGGATTCGGTGCGCGGAATGCAGCCGAAGAAATTCTCCAGCTTGCAGAAAGAACAGGTGCAGCAGTTATGTGTTCACCTCGCGGTAAAGGTATCTTTCCCGAAGATCATCCGCAGTTTGTCGGAGTCACGGGTTTAGGTGGTCATGGGTCTGTCATGACATACATGCAATCTTCCACTCCATTACGCACTTTAGTGTTAGGAACACGCTTAGGTGAACCGACCTGCTTTTGGAGTCCGGCAATGGTTCCCCCAGGTGGCTTCGTGCATGTAGACATCGATCCAGAAGTGCCAGGAGTCGCTTACGCATCTACCAAAACCTACCCCGTGCAGGCTGACATCAAAACTTTTGTCCAAGCACTGCTGAAGCACATGCCAGAGAATACGGCAGAGGAAATATCCTTACCCAACCCCGAACAAGAATTAATTGAAGCGGGCGCCCCAGATATTCCAGTGCGACCAGAAGTATTGATGGCAGCCATTCAAAAAGTCATCGTCGAAGGTAGCGATGCCGTAGTCATGGCAGAGTGCGGTAACTCCTTTACCTGGTCTACTCATTTACTGAGATTTTCCGAAACAAATCGCTACCGAGTCAGCACCGGAGTTGGGGCAATGGGTCACGCCGTCACCGGAGTTGTTGGAGCAGCGCAAGCCCGGAATGGTAAAGCTGTCGCGATTGTTGGCGATGGGGCAATGTTGATGAATAGCGAAATCAGCACCGCCGTGAAATACCAAATTCCCGCAATATGGATTGTGCTTAACGATGCACGTTATAATATGTGCCATCAAGGAATGAAATTGTTGGGACTCACAGGAGCAGATGCATCAATTCCCCTCACAGACTTTGCGATGATTGCTAAAGGAATGGGAGCAGAAGGAATCAGAGTTTTGAAAGAATCTGATGTAGAAGCAGCATTAGAACAAGCGATCGCCTCAGAAGTTCCCATCGTTATCGACGTCATCATTGACCCCAATCGAGCCGCACCATCCAAAGGTCGCAATCAAAGTTTAGCCGCACAAGGAGTCAAAGCAACTCCCGCCAAAAATTCCGGAATGCTTTCATTTCCAAATATCTAATGGGGCATGGGGCATGGGGCATGGGGCATCGGGCATGGGGCATGGAAATACGTGTAGCTTCTTTTTATTCCTATTGCCCATTGCCCATTGCCCAATGCCCAATTCCCAATGCCCAATGCCCAATGCCCAATTACCAATTACCAAAAGTGGAGTGTAGGGTGAACCTTTTTGACACAGTACAAGAAATGGGTCACGAGCAAGTATTATTTTGTCATGGCAAAGACCCAGATATCAAAGCCATAATTGCCATTCATGACACTAGCTTAGGACCCGCAATGGGGGCAACGCGAATGTTGCCTTATCTCAACGAAGAAGCAGCTTTAAAAGATGCCCTTCGTTTAAGTCGTGGCATGACTTACAAAGCAGCTTGTGCCAACATTCCCGTTGGTGGAGGCAAAGCAGTTATTATTGCCGATCCCGCACATAAAACCGAAGAATTATTTAGAGCTTACGGACGTTTTGTAGACAGACTGCAAGGACGTTTTATCACCGGGCAAGACGTGAATCTTACCCCAGAAAATGTCAGAACAATTAGTAAAGAAACTAATTATGTAGTTGGGGTAGAAGAAAAATCTGGCGGACCTGCTCCCATCACAGCTCAAGGTGTATTTTTAGGCATCAAAGCTGCGGTTAAATTTCGCTTGCAAAGCGAAAATTTAGAAGGGCTGAAAGTCGCGGTTCAAGGTTTGGGCAACGTCGGCAGAAATGTTTGCCAACTTTTGCACGAAAGCGGTGCAGAGCTTTTTGTCACTGATATAAGTCAAGAAAAAGCAGAAGAAGTAAAACGTACTTTTGGTGCAACTGTTGTCGCACCAGACGAAATTTACTCTCTAGATGTCGATGTATTTTCTCCTTGTGCATTAGGTGGAATTCTCAACAGCCAGACCATTCATAGTTTGTCAGCCGCGATTATTGCCGGTGCTGCCAATAATCAGCTAGCTCAAGAAAAAATCCACGGTCAGATGATTACAGAGAAAGGGATTCTTTATTGTCCGGATTATGTAATCAATGCCGGAGGACTTATCAACGTTTACAACGAAATGATCGGCTACAACGAAGAAAAAGCCTTTCAGCAATTGCATAATATCTACGACACACTACTTGAGATTTTCGCACGAGCAAAACAGCAAGAAATCACCACCAATGAAGCTGCCAAGCAGTTGGCAGAAGACCGGATTATGAACGCCAGAAAAATTAAGAACAAGGAAATGATTGTTAGTTGTTAGTTGAGAGTTGATAGTTGTTAGTTGATAGTCGATAGTTGTGAGTTGTTAGTTGATAGTTGTGGGTTGATAGTTGGAGTATTTAACCACCAACTACTAACCACCAACCACTAACCACCAACCACTAACAACCAACCACCAACCACTAACTACTAACCACTAACCAATTAAAGGAGTGCCCAGTGGAAAAAAATACCTTTGCTACGTCTGCTTATATTGCAAATTCACTAGAGAATACTTACGAGTACCTTTGCAGTCTAAAAAACTTAGACGAGTGGACACTTTATAGCCGGATGGCAGAGCAAATGGACGAAGATACCTGGCGCGGAAGTGCCTCAGGTTATCATAGAGACCTCTACTATCACGTTAAAAAATTACAGCATTCGCAGCTTCAAGGTATTGAGTGGCATTGCGGACTTGAGTATCAGAAATATTTTCAAGTTTATCCGGTTCTGCTTTTCCCTAGCGATTACATTGAGCCAGGAACAGATGAAAATGGTGTGTATTTTCATTGGTTAAGTTTTGTCGATCCAAAGCGACAAACTCAGATGATTATGCAGGGAATTCATACCGTACATACTTCTGAATGTCGTTCGCTCAAAGCTAACTTGGAACGCAAAGCAGGTCTGACATCAGCCGAAAAAGGGCGTTACTTTATTGATACTGACACCATCTATGTTGATGCTCCCATAGAAGTAGGAGTTGCGTATTTGTCAGATTTGAGAAATATGAATGACTGGGCACATTTAGTGCGACCAGATGGTGAAACTTCTGCTTTATCGGGTGAGTATCGCGATGAATATGGTCACAAAGTAAAAGTTTCGCTGCGGGTAGAACCTGTTAGCAAATGGTACTTGGTAGAGCATGAATTCTTTTATCCTGAGCAAGGATTTTATCAGCGCTGTCCCAGCATGTTGATACCGGCTTCTTATGCTTTCGGCGATCCAGAAGCTCCTGGTTTCATCTTGCACCGAATCACATTTTGGAAACATGGTGAACAACTACCATTAGGCAAACTTCAAATTGAAGACTTTGGTGCTGAGAACATGAACATCAAACGTTTGACAGAAGCCAAAGCCGGCAATCTGCAATCGTTTGACCGTGGTCAGAGCTACGCACCGCTGGCTAAATAAACCTCCTCGCGTACAGACGTTCCAATGGAACGTCTCTACCGCGCTTTTTGTACAGACGTGGGAGTGTGGAACGTCTCTACCTAATTCTTAATTTTTAAAATGAAACTGAAGGAACATACTATTACATCGTTTACAGTAATTGCTGAGGGTCTTAATAATCCTAAAGGTCTGAGCTTTAGTCCCGACGGTAGTCTTTATATTGCAGAAGCCGGAATTGGGGGAGATGGAAAGAGCATTCCATCACCCAGCGGTCAAGGTGATTTATGTTATGGCACGAGTGGTGCGATCGCCAAAATTGAAAATGGCATTGTTAAACGTGTACTAACAAATTTACCTTCTGTCGCATTTGCCGATGGCACTGGAGCAGCCGGTCCTCACGATATAAAGTTTGATGCTCAAGGCAAGGCTTATGTTCTGATTGGCTATGCTGCTAATCCAGCTTTACGCGATCGCGCATTAGGCAACACTGACTTAGGTAAAATTATTACTGCCAATTTAAGTACAAATACTTGGGATAGTACTGCCGACCTAGCCAATTATGAACTTACTAACAACTCTACATCAAGGGAATGTGAAGTTGTCAGTAACCCCTTGTCTTTTTACATAGACGGAGATACTATTGTATTAGTTGATGCAGGCGCTAACAGTGTCCTCAGTGGAAATATTGACGGCAGCGATCTGAAGGTAATTGCTGCAATTCCCAACCAGATATTAACTAATCCAATCTTCCCCGGTTCTAACTCGCAAAATTTTGACCGGGGACACGTACCACCAGCTAGTGCTTATCGTCAGGCACCACCATCACAGATTGCAATTCAATCAGTACCCACAGATATTGTTAAAGGTTCTGACGGTGCTTATTACGTTAGCGAATTTACTGGTTTTCCCTTTCCAGAAGGTCAAGCAAAAATATACAGAATTGATGCTGACGGACTAACAGTCTACGCAGATGGCTTTACCCAACTGATTGACTTAGCTTTTGATACTGAAGGCAACTTGTATGCATTGCAGCATATGAATGCTTCAGGTTGGAAAGGAAAACCAGAAGGATCTCTGATCAAAATAGCTTCTGATGGTACTCGCACGACTTTAGTCAGTGGTAATGGATTAGAGTCACCCGCAGCCTTCACCATTGGTCCAGATAACGCCTTTTATGTCATCAACCGAGGCGGTCGTCCAGGACAAGGACAAGTAATCAGAATTGAGAATACATCCGTGCCTGAACCCGCTTCTGCTTTAGGCAAGGGCAAAGCGTTGGTGGATATGACCAACAGCACTCAAAAGTTTCAAGCCAAAGCGATCGCCTCTCCATAAAGAGGGGCTGTATCAGGGAATGCTTGATTTGTGCTTCCCAGTTATTGGGAATCGTTGTCTTTATAACTATTAAACCTTCCGCAACTAACAACTCTCACTTTTGTTTATGAAACTCAAGTCATTTGCCCTTACACTTTTAACCGCTAGTATTGCCACTGTCGCTGTAAACCAAGCAGCACAAGCTGCATCGCTGTCGGTAGTCGCCGACTATCTTGATAACCCCCGGAATATGGACTTCGATAAGGACGGCAATATTTATCTGACACTGAGCGGTAAAGGCGGCGACGGAAACGACGGAAGATGTATTGCATCACCTAGCGCCCAATATATTCCTTTATGTGCTGGTCCGAATGGTGGCGTTATCAAAATTGCTAAGGACGGCACAAAAACAGATATATTTTCAAATCTTACGTCCATAGCATTAGTGCCCTCTGGGGAACAAGCTGCTGGTCCTGCGGACTTCAAATTTGATGACAAAGGCAACGCTTATCTTTTGACCGGTCTTGCTGGCGATCCAAGCAAACGCGATACCGTGTTAAAATCCCCCGATTTAGGAAAACTATATAAAGTTGACTTAAACAGCGGTTCGCTGACAAGTCTTGCCGATTTTGCGGCTTATGAAACCGCAAACAATGCCGATGGCACTGATTACATTTCTAACCCCTATGCCTTCACAATTAAGGGTGATACTGCTTACGTCGTTGATGGCGGTGGAAATACTGTATATTCAGTGGGACTCGATGGCAGCGGTATTAAGAACGTAGCTGGGTTTCCTCTCAAACAAATAGACCCAAGTAAACTCGAAACCCCAACTCTTCCTGAAGGGGTAGTAGACCCAACAGGAGGCGCACCACTACCCCCAGGTTATACACAAGCTCCCAATGGTCTGCCAGTATCAAACCAAGCAATACCCACAGGTATCACAGTTGCTCCAGATGGCAGTTTAACAGTCAGCGAATATACCTACTTCCCTTATCCAGAAAAAGAAGCACGTATCCATTCAGTTAACCCTGATGATTTGTCAATTAAAACCATCTATGATGGCTTTACGCAGTTGACAGGTGTAGCATACGACCCTGAAGGCAATTTGTATGCCTTGCAACACATCAATCAGTCAGAATGGAAGGCAATTCAACAGGGTGGTGAGATCACCGGTGATATTAGCGGTTCTATCATCAAAATTGCCAAAGATGGTACTCGCGAAACTATCTGGGATGGTGAAGGATTAGAAGCAGCTTCAGGATTATTTTACAATGATGGCGCTTTATATACCTCAAACCGTGCCAGGCTCGTAGCAGGGGAACGTGGAGGACAACTGATCAAGATTGATCTAAAAGCTACCAAGAAAGTACCCGAACCCAGTGCTGGTGCAGGTCTATTAGCGATCGCTACTTTAAGTGCAACCGCTGCAATCGGCAAACGTAAACGCCAACAAAAAGTGGGCGAAGAGTTGCTAGCTAAAGTAGAAACTCTCTAATTCCTCGTTTATGGGAGCGAATGCTCAAAAAATAAGCTGCTGTGTTCAAGACAGCAGCTCGAATCCAATGTTCTCAGGCTAAACCTGGGAACTAAAACCCTGGAAAGAGTATACCTCAAACAACAGAAAATTCACTATGGGATTAGTCAAAAATTTATCATTCGCTTTAGTCGGTGCGGGATTTGCCGTTGTAGCAACAGCTACTCAAGCTTTCTCTGTAACATTAAGCTACGAACGCTCTATTGGTAGTCCTGGCTTCGGCGGTAATGGGGAGCTGTTTGTTCCCCAAGGCATAGCGGTGGATAAGCAAGGGAATACCTACATAGCTAACGGTCGCGGTGTTAACCCGGATGGTACTCCTAACTACAACCTCGGTAACAAAATTGAAAAATTTAGTCCTAATGGTCAGTATATTGGAGCAATTGGCTCCGGCGGCACAGGACCCGGACAGTTTGACGAGCCAACAACTGTAGACTTTAATCCAGTAACAGGGGATCTGTATGCAGGTGATGTTTACAACAACCGCATCAATCAATTCGATTCTCAGGGTAACTTTATTAGATCGTTTGCAAATGGACAATTTACCGGTCTCATAGAGGGTAGATTGTTCTTTGGACCATCTGGTGTGACATTTGACAAAGCTGGCAACGTGTACGTTGGTGATTTTAACGGTGAAAGGATTCTTAAATTCACACCAGACGGACAGCAAATTGGTGTCATTGGTGGAACGGCTGGCACTGCACTTGGAGAAACTCAAGGTGTAGCAGGTGTAAGAATTTCCTCAGTCAGTGGAAATATCTTTCTAGCTGACCAGTATAACAACCGCGTTCAAGTACTCGATCCAAATGGTAAACCTCTGTACGCATTTGGTTCAGCAGGTAGCGGACCTGGACAGCTTCTTCAGCCAATTGGCATCGAAGTGGACGATCAAGAGAATGTCTATGTAGCTGATTCTATCAACAGCCGCGTTCAGGTATTCGATAAAAACGGTAAGTTCCTCACATCGTATGGCTCACCTGCCCTCGATGCATCTGGCAACCCTGTACCGCCTCCAGCATTAACTGGTCCTCCTTTTGGCAACCCCCTCGACCTCACACCAGGCAGATTTAACTGGACGGGTGGCACAGCTCTCAAAGATGGCAAGCTGTATGTAGGCGATTTCTTCCAAGGTCGCGTCCAAGTGTTGAAGGTAGAAAACGGAGCCAAAGTGCCTGAACCAAGCACAACATTAGCTCTAGGGTTATTGGGAATAGGAGCTGCTGCTGTCAAATTGAAGAAAGATAAGCGGCAAAGGACAATCATCAGTTTAGAGAAGCAACTGGAAAAGACTACAGTTTAGCCTCGTACCCTCGTTACCAGGCAGAGCGCCTGGTAACGCAGTCAAAGGAGGCTCTGCCTCCCGCTTGAGGCTCTGCCTCAATGATTGCATTCCCTGTCAGAGACAGGGAACGAGGGACGAGGGAACGAACGAGAGAGACGAGAGAGAGAAAAGACAAGTATTTGAAAAAGTGTTATTAATTATGTCTGCTGTAATTAATTTAAACTTAACTAGTGTTACTGATTTATTACATCGCTGGCTTTCAGAGCGGGTAAATACACAAAGTCTTATTTGGCTAGATGAAAAAAGAAAGCAGATAAGCAATGGGGCTAATGTGCGAGTGTTCTTTACTGCTTTTAGCGCTGTGCCTCGTTATACTGGCAAAAATGACCTTGAGTTAACACAAGAAGATTTAAAGGCAGCCTCGGCAATAGTCACAGGTTGGGTTCCTGCTAAGTGGAGTGTGGATCAAGCTGCTCGTACTTTATTGCTGCTGTCTTTGCCTGATGATGATGCAGAGAAATATCTGCACACGTTGGAGCAAGTTTTCACCACTGCGGATGTGGGGGAATTAATTGCACTTTATCAAGCTTTACCGCTTCTACCTTACCCAGAAAAACTTCGTCACCGCGCTGCTGAAGGAGTTCGCAGCAATATGACAGCAGTTTTTAATGCTGTTGCTTTAACAAATCCTTATCCGGCACAGTATTTTGACAATCTGGCTTGGAATCAGATGGTGCTGAAAGCTTTTTTTGTCGGCAGCCCTGTGAGTTTAATTCAGGGGCTTAACCAGCGTGCAAATCCAGAACTAGCAAGAATGTTAATTGATTACGCCAATGAACGTCAAGCTGCTGGGCGATCGGTTTCTCCAGAGATTTGGCAATTGGTGGATTTGGTTAAGGGGTAGTGGGGCATGGGGCATGGGGCATCGGGCATTGGGCATCGGGCATTGGGCATTGGGCAATTGTTTAATGGGCATTGGTAATTGGTGAGCCAGTGCGTTGGGGAACCCGTCCAACGCACTGCCTCCCCAATGCCCAATGCCCAATGCCCAACAACCAACAACCAACAAATAACAAATAACAACTAACAACTAATATGATGTTTATTGATCCTCACATTCACATGACTGCCCGCACAACTTATGATTACCTGATGATGCGGGAATCGGGTATTGTGGCTGTAATTGAGCCGGCTTTTTGGTTGGGACAACCCCGGACTAATGTTGGTTCGTTCCAAGATTACTTTAGCAGCTTGGTGGGATGGGAGCGCTTTCGGGCGGCTCAGTTCGGTATCCGCCATTATTGCACGATTGGTTTGAATTCTAAAGAAGCTAATAATGAAGCTTTGGCAGAGCAAGTGATGGAATTGTTACCTCTGTTTGCTTGCAAAGAGGGTGTAGTTGCTATTGGTGAAATTGGCTACGATGACATGACGCGTGCCGAAGATAAATACTTCCGCCTACAGTTAGAGCTGGCAAAAGAACTTGACATGGTAGTGTTAATTCATACACCGCATCGCAACAAAAAGGCTGGCACCAGTCGTAGCATGGATGTATGTATTGAACATGGGTTAGATGCATCAAAAGTGATTGTCGATCATAACAATGAAGAGACGGTTGAAGAAGTTTTGGATCGGGGCTTTTGGGCAGGTTTCACAATTTACCCGAACACAAAAATGGGCAATGCTCGCATGGTGGAGATTGTACGCCAATATGGAAGCGTTAGCGAAGCGGGACGTGACAACGTTCGTCGCATCATTGTAGACAGCAGCGCTGACTGGGGAATTAGCGATCCGCTAGCTGTACCTAAAACCGCTCAACTGATGATAGACAGAGGAATAAGAGAATCTGATGTCAAAGCAGTCTGTTATGAAAACGCACTCGCAGCTTACAGCCAAAGCGGTCAAATGCAAGACTCAGACTGGCTGTCTCCCTCACCCATCGACCAACGCCAGTTATTTAACGGTAATTCCGTTTTGCGCGGACAACAACCAATTGTTGAATCTACCCGTGAATATGCATTGATTGAGTAACACAAAAGGCGCGGTAGAGACGTGGGAGTGTGGAACGTCTGTACGGGAGGAGCGGAGTTATTTTTCCACCTCCCCCACTCCCCCACTCCCCCACTCCCCCCACCTCCCCCATGAACACCGCTACTTTCAGTCGAAATTCTCTCTGGGCATATCTTCAATTACTGCGCCCTGCTAATATTGTCACTGCTTGGGCAGATGTTTTAGCCGGCTTCGCAGCTTCGGGATACGTTGGCGATTTAACACCATTGGCGTGGTTGCTGCTGGCTACTACGGGTTTGTACGGTGGCGGAATTGTCTTTAATGATGTCTTTGATGCCCAACTAGATGCGGTAGAGCGACCGGAACGACCGATTCCTAGTGGTAGAGCATCAGTTTTAGGCGCAACTATCTTGGGGAGTAGTTTTTTGAGCGTTGGTGTCATCGCAGCTTTGCAAGTTTCTTGGAAGAGTGCAACTGTGGCTGCGATCGTTGCTTCGGCAGCTTTACTTTATGATGCAGTGGGCAAGCATAACGCTGTTTTGGGTCCGATTAACATGGGTGTTTGTCGGGGTGGGAATTTATTGTTAGGTGTGAGTGTGGCACCGGCGATGGTAGGAGAATATTGGTATTTAGCTTTGATTGCGATCGCTTACATCGCCGGTATCACCACCCTCAGTCGAGATGAAGTTAAAGTCAGCAACAGTACTACTAGAGTCACAGCGCTATCACTGATTGTTATAGTCCTAATCGGACTTTTGGCACTAGGGCTATTAAACAATTATGAAGTTTTGACAGCATTACCATTTATCGTTCTTTTTGCGACGCGGGTACTACTGCCTTTTATCAAAGCTGTGCGCCAACCAACCCCAGAACAAATAAGAATTGCAGTCAAAGCTGGGGTGTTGTCACTAATAGTTTTAGATGCTACATTGGCTGCGGGTTTCGCTAGTTGGACTTACGGGTTACTGGTTTTAAGTTTGTTGCCGATTTCAATGGCGCTAGCACGAATCTTTGCAGTAACTTAAACTATATAAGTGGCAATAATAACTAAAAATATATAAAGAAATAGAGCTGGCATTTATACGGTGAATCTAGGAAAATAACTAGATAGCTCTTAGGAGCGATTCTCAAACAAAAAAATAAAAATATACTTTCTCTAATCCCTAGTCCTTAGCCTTTATTTTCAAGACAGATCATGCAGATTCTGATTTACTCCTACAACTATCATCCAGAACCGATTGGGATTGCTCCTTTAATGACTGAACTGGCAGAAGGACTAGTGAAACGAGGTCATTCGGTTCGGGTAATCACAGGTATGCCTAACTATCCTCAGCGCCAGATTTACGATGGTTATCGGGGTAAATGGTATGTGACTGAAGAAAAAAATGGTGTCACTATCCAACGTAGCTATCTGCGAATCAAGTCTAAACCCAACCTTGTAGATCGGCTGCTACTAGAATTAAGCTTTGTCTTCACAAGCATTCCCCAAGCTTTAAACGGGTGGCGACCCGATGTAATTCTTTTGACAGTACCGCCGCTGATGGTGTCCTTGCCGGCAGCTTTGCTAGGTTGTTTGTATGACTGCCCGGTGGTACTGAATGTGCAAGATATTTTACCAGAAGCTGCCATACGTGTTGGGCTGATCAGAAACAAATGGATGATCCGAGCCTTGGAAACACTAGAGAAATTTGCTTACCGGACTGCACATAGCATCAGTGTTATTGCCGACGGATTTGTAGAAAATTTAGTGAAAAAGGGAGTTTCGCCGAGTAAAATTAGGTGCATTCCCAATTGGGTAGATGTAAACTTTATCCGTCCTTTACCAAAGAAAAACAACGCTTGGAAAAAAGCTCATAAACTAGATGATAAATTTGTAGTTCTTTACTCAGGTAACATTGCGCTGACACAAGGTTTAGAGACAGTAGTAGAAGCAGCAGCTCGGTTGCGTCACATACCAAAAATTGTTTTTGCGATCGCTGGCGAATCACAGGCTTTAGAAAGATTGGAGAAATATTGCCAAACTTGTGGCGCAGATAACGTAGTACTGCTACCTTTACAACCGAGAGAACAACTACCCGAAATGTTAGCCGCAGCCGATATCGGTTTGATTGTGCAAAAGAGCAATGTGATTTCCTTCAACATGCCTTCCAAAATACCATTATTGCTAGCAAGCGGTAGGGCAATTATTGGTTCAGTTCCTGCCAGCGGTACCGCAGCCAAAGCAATCCGTAAAAGTGGCGGTGGTATAGTCGTGAAACCAGAGTCACCGGAAGCACTCGCAGCAGCGGTTATGGATTTATATACCAATCCGTTGAAAACAGAAATGCTAGGTAAGACAGGAAGAGAATTTGCAGTAAAGCGCTATTCTTTTGAGCAAGCACTCGATCAGTACGAGCAGTTATTTGTAGATGCGATCGCCAACCCAGCATTAGATTTAGATATTTTGCCAAAATTCACTTCTAGCGAATCACCTATAGATATTTGATATCGCGCAACGCTGTTAAGAATTAGCAAGCATATCAATTCTAAGTAAAAGTTTATTTAATGAAGTTGGAACGGCGACTGCTGGCGCTTGGAACTTCGTAAATTTGGATTATCTATGATTCCAGACAAGCTCAAACAAACCGATCAAAATATAATCGAGTTATTACGCGATCGCCTATCGCTGCAAGCAACATCAGAATTACCTTCACCTGAAGAACAACTTGCTTATATAGCTCCTCAACTTGCCCAAGCTGGCATTCCCGAATGTGTTTGGGCAAGTATAATCAACAGTCATGCTATTACCACTCAATCATCCAAAGTCAACAATGTCAAGCCAATGCAAATTACCATCATTGGTGGACTTGGCAGAATGGGAAGATTTTTTACACAGCAACTTCTAGCGGCTGGACACAACGTAAGCATTCTAGAAAATGATGATTGGCAATATGCAGATCAACTCTTAAATCAAGTAGACTTAGTATTAATCAGCGTTCCGATTGAGCGAACCGTAGATGTTATCAAACGTGCCGCAAAATACCTAACACCAACAACAGCAATATGTGACATCACCAGCATCAAAACTCAGCCAGTAGCAGCAATGCTCGCACACCATCCAGGACCAGTAATCGGATTGCATCCTATGTTTGGTCCCAACATCAAATCATTCAACCAGCAAAAAGTCGTAGTGTGTCCAGGTCGAGAAAATCATTACTTTCAATGGTTTTTAGACTTCATTAAAAGCCAAGGTGGAGAACTAATTGTTTGCACACCAGAAGAACATGACCAAATGATGGTCATTATTCAAGCCACGCAACACTTCTCTAGATTTAGCCTTGGCGTTTTCTTAGCACAAGCAAGAGTAGACATAGAACGTAGTTTATCAATGTCTAGTCCCAGCTATCGACAAGAGATTGATATCGTTAAACGTCTATTTGCTCAAAATCCAAATTTGTGCATAGACATCATGCTTGCCACAGAAGAAAGATGTCAAGAAATTCGCTTTTTAGCAGAAACTTACAGCCGTTTAGCAACCCTAGTAGAAAAGCGAGATAGAGCCGGATTAATCCAAGAATTTGAAACCGCTCAAACATTTTTCACAGAGGAAAAAACTCATTTAAAGCGAGCATCACAATTTGGCAAAAATATCCCACAGGCTGTAAGCCTGGGGCTATACGAACAAAGCCTGCCTACGCAGGCTACAAAAATCTAAGCCTGCGCTCGTCTGGCTTTGTCTGTGTAGCCGCACCTTTCTAAGGTGTCGGTGCTTTGAATGGAATACACCCCATTTAAAAGCCTTACCCACAATCCTCAATCAGCGCCAAAAAAAAGATTTATCAGCACAAATAAACGTACAACAATTGTAAGTTTTTTCTCACGCAGAGGCGCAAAGGCGCAAAGAAAGACGTTAAAATCAAGACTTGTGCAAGAACTCATCATAACTCTCTTTTTCTCCTTTCTTTGCGCCCTTCGCGCCTTCGCGGTTCGTTTTCAATTAATCATTCCCCCACCTCAGCATTCAAATAACAAAAACCATGCTGATCGACATCTTTCACGATACCGTTTGTCCCTGGTGCAGAATCGGCAAAAAACATCTTTTCGATGCACTTGACCAAATCCAACAACCAGCCAGTATTCGCTGGCATCCCTTCCTACTTGATAACACCATTCCTGCAAGCGGTTACGAATTTCGCAGCTTTATGCGAACTAGAAAAAACATTGGAGAAACAGAACTCCAGCAGATGTTTGACTATACGCAAAAAGCAGGTAAAGCCGCTGGAGTCAAGCTAGATTTTAACAAAATTTCTCTAGCAGTCAACACAACACTTTCCCACCAACTAATTGCCATAGCACCAGAAAACATTAAAAACGATATCGTAGAAGCAATTTACAAAGCTTACTTTGAAGACAATTTAAACCTCGGAGACATCGAAGTTATTATTGCTATAGGTACGGCACACCAACTAAATCCTAGAGAATTACGAAGACAATTAACTGATGATGCCGCAGTCGATAAAATTCTGGCTGAATCAATATTTGCTCGGTTAAATAACATTACTAGCGTGCCGTTTTTTATTATCAACAACCGAGTCAAAATTGACGGTTATCACTCAGTAGAAGTATTTCTTCAAGCTTTAAATCGCGCAACACTTTTAGAAACATCATCAAAAATATGGTAGCTAATATCCCACAAAAAACTACATTAAATTTGCAACCGATTCAGCAACATGTTTCGGTTAGCTTCGACTATAAAGTTTACTTTACCAATGAAGTTTTTAAGTTGAAAAATCACATGCTGGCGCAATTAATTGCCGGCGATGGTGAGCAAAAACCAAAGAAAATAGTCGTAGTCGTAGATGCTGGTTTATTAGAGCTTCGGCGTAGCTTGCTCAGGCAAATAGCACTATATACCAAGTACCATGCCGATATCTTAACCCTCGCTGGCGACCCGATAAAAGTTCCCGGTGGAGAAGCAGCTAAAAACAATCCCAACTTAGTCAAGCAAATTCACAAAGTAATTGATTCATCAGGTATATGTCGTCACTCCTACCTGATAGCAATTGGCGGTGGTGCGGTGTTAGACTTGGCTGGATTTGCCGCCGCAACTGCTCATCGGGGAGTTCGTCTTATCCGTATTCCTACGACAGTGTTGGGGCAAAATGATTCTGGTGTCGGGGTGAAAAACGGAATTAATGCCTTTGGGAAAAAGAACTTTCTCGGCACATTCGCCCCGCCTTACGCAGTAGTCAATGATTTATCATTCTTGAGTACATTAAGCGATCGCGATTGGCGTTCTGGTATTGCCGAAGCCGTGAAAGTCGCCCTAATTAAGGATGCTGACTTCTTTGAATTCATCCGCACTAATAGCAAAGCACTGCGCCGCCGAGACATGGACGCGATGCAACAGTTGATTTACCGATGCGCTCAGTTACATTTAGAACATATTGCTACCAGCGGCGATCCCTTTGAAATGGGTTCATCTCGTCCGTTAGATTTCGGACATTGGGCAGCGCACAAACTAGAACAACTGACAAATTATAACTTGCGTCATGGAGAAGCGGTGGCGATCGGTATTGCTTTAGATACAACTTATTCCTATTTGTTAGGAAAGATTTCCCGCTTAGAATGGCAGTGCATTTTAAATACACTGGTTACATTAGGCTTTGTCTTGTACGTTCCCGAACTAACAGAAAAACTCTCACAACCAGAACATTCGCGCAGTTTATTTCGCGGGTTGCAAGAGTTTCGCGAACACTTGGGTGGAGAATTAACCTTAACGTTGCTGCAACGAATTGGTCAAGGAATTGAAGTTCATCAAGCTGATTTATCTTTGTACAAACAAGCTATTTCCCTATTGCAAGAGTTTGTAGAAGATAGACAGAGAAAAAGCGTTTCCTCATTCCTCACATCTGTATCTGAAAGTTTAACTTAACCCGTAGTAACGACTTCAGTCGTTTCCGGAAGCGTTAAAACGCTCACACAACATGAAAATACAAAACAACATTCACTTAACGTATTGCACTAACATTCACCCAGGTGAAGAATGGACTAAAGTATTTAGTAACTTACAGCAATACGTTTTAGAACTCAAAGCAAAAATAGCACCAAGAAAACCGTTTGGTATTGGCTTGCGTTTAGCAGCAATAGCAGCCAAAGAACTATTACAAGGAAACACCTTAAAAGAATTTAAATCATGGTTAGCCGAACATGATTTATACGTGTTTACTTTAAATGGATTTCCTTATGGTGGATTTCATCAGCAAGTAGTAAAAGACCAAGTTTATGCACCAGATTGGTCAAAACAAGAACGGTTAGATTACACATTACAACTAACCAATATTCTCGCAGAATTGTTACCTGCCGAAATGGAAGGTAGCATTTCTACACTACCGTTATCTTACAAACCTTGGTTTAAAGGAAATCAAATTTCTCAAACATCCGTCATCAACAGCGCTAGTTTGCACATAGCACAAGTTGTAGCGGAAATGGTACGCATCCGCGCTGATACTGGAAAGCTGCTGCACTTAAATTTAGAACCAGAACCAGATGGATTAATTGAAAATGCTGCCGAGGTAATTGATTATTTCCAAACGCATTTATTACCTCTTGGTGGTGCTTATTTAGCACAACAATTGGAGATGCCCCAAGAAACAGCCGAAGCGCTTTTATTAGAACATGTGCGTGTATGTTACGATACCTGTCATTTTGCGATCGCCTTTGAAAATCCAGTTTCCGTCTTCAAGCAATTTCAAGCTGTAGGAATTCAAATTGGCAAAATTCAGATTAGTGCAGCCTTACAGGTAGATGTGCCAGAAGATGCCGAACAACGCCGCCAAGTGAAACAAAGGTTGCTTCCTTTCGCAGAATCTACGTATTTACACCAAGTAGTTACTAGCGACTCCAATCAATATTCCGACTTGGAAAACGCCTTACCAGATTTAGAAAATACCACCGCATCTCAATGGCGAATTCACTTTCATGTGCCAATTTTTATTCACGATTATAAACTTTTGCAATCTACGCAAGACGACATTACCACTGTCTTGGAACTGCTGCAAAATAATCAGGTTTGCAATCATCTAGAAATTGAAACTTATACTTGGGATGTATTACCTGGTGAAATGAAGCTAGATTTATCAGCGTCGATTCAGCGTGAGTATGAGTGGGTTTTAAATAAGATGTTGCAGCCTTCTCAACTAGCGTCCAAATAAGTTTATAGCGATTCCCACTCAGGTGAGGTACAAAATTATATGGCGGGTTGTAGGGGCACGGCAGTGCCGTGCCCCTCCGGGTGTACCTCATTAAACCGAGAAACGCTATAAAATTTCAACAGATATCTTTGATTACTCCCTTCCCGTTTG
>NZ_JBPAOH010000035.1:0-61079 GCF_050875635.1 Tolypothrix sp. VBCCA 56010 | reverse complement strand
CCTGGCAGCACTCTACCAATCCCAAGGACGGTACAGTGAAGCTGAACCACTGTACCAAAAAGCTTTGCAACTAACGCAACGCTTGCTGGGAGAAGAGCATCCCTCTGTTGCCAGCAGTTACAATAACCTGGCATTGCTCTACCAATCCCAAGGACGGTACAGTGAAGCTGAACCACTGTACCAAAAAGCTTTGCAACTAACGCAACGCTTGCTGGGAGAAGAGCATCCCGATGTTGCCAGCAGTTACAACAACCTGGCAGGACTCTACGAATCCCAAGGACGGTACAGTGAAGCTGAACCACTGTACCAAAAAGCTTTGCAACTTTATCAACGCTTGCTGGGAGAAGAGCATCCCTCTGTTGCCACGAGTTACAACAACCTGGCAATGCTCTACCAATCCCAAGGACGGTACAGTGAAGCTGAACCACTGTACCAAAAAGCTTTGCAACTTTATCAACGCTTGCTGGGAGAAGAGCATCCCGATGTTGCCATGAGTTACAACAACCTGGCAGGACTCTACGAATCCCAAGGACGGTACAGTGAAGCTGAACCACTGTACCAAAAAGCTTTGCAACTAACGCAACGCTTGCTGGGAGAAGAGCATCCCCATGTTGCCATGAGTTACAACAACCTGGCAGGACTCTACGAATCCCAAGGACGGTACAGTGAAGCTGAACCACTGTTGCAAAAAGCTTTGCAAATTGCTGAACAAAGCTTAGGGGTTAATCATCCCAACACAATTACTATCCGTGAAAATCTGACTAATTTAGGACTTACGCAAAATGACCAAAAACGAACCGCAGAGGACGCAGAGAACACAGAGGAATAAGAGGAGCGATCTTGGTTTTTGCGTAAGTCCTGTAATTGTCTGCGAGAATGGTCGCTATCAATTCAGAAAAGGCAAAACTAGGCAAGAATATTTCTAACTATATATAATGTATAGACGCGAAATTTTGCTTCTCTACAAGGGTTTTGGTTGACTTGCAGGAGCAGTAAATCTACAAATATTGCTCATTTACCAGTCTGCTGACGACGCTGCTGTAGTTTCTGTTTCAGTTGCTGGAAAACCGTTTCCCCGTCAATAATTTCTCCACGTTCTGAAGCTTCGACCCCAACCATGATTTCTCGTTGCAATTCCTCAAATCTACCCTGATAAATACATTCTCTTTCCTCCAACAGTTTAATACCCGCAACAATCACTTTTTCTGTTGAGGCATATTTACCGCTTGCAACTTGACTTTGGATAAATTGCTCTAATTCTGGAGTAAAGGAGATATTCATATATATCGTCTACTATACTATGTGCCTTTATGCTCCTATTTTAGTTAAGACAATTAAATTGTCGAGATCGCCTATTCTGGTCATCTAGATTGTCTAGAATACTCTTCCAAAAAGTTTTGGAAATTGCTGAACTCAGTTTAAAGATAAATCATCAATACGCGATCGCTACAAGGCTACAGCAAAATCTGTGTACTGCCGCATGTTAGGCTCGTGGAATGCCAAGACAATATCTTCCTTGGGAACACCCGCACGAACTATATCAGTTGCAATGCCATTTTCAGTCCTATCTTCCTCAATCTTTGATTTTACCATCACGAATGCGAACATAAACGGTAATACCAGTAATGCGATCGCCGTTCTGCCAACCAAGGTTCATCCAGATGTAATGCTTCTTTGACTCATCCACAATCAAAAATGTCTCAATGTCTTTGTTGGGACGACGGTTGCATAATTCTACATTCTCAGATAAAATACGCCTGATTAGCTTGGGATACTCGGTTAATTTATCCATTAGACATCTGGTAGAAATTAAATATGCCTTATCCAGAACTTTTGTAGAGACGTAGCACTGCTACGTCTCTACATTGTTTTTCACCAGAGGTCTATTATATTGCATCGAGTGACAATGCCATTGCATCGGGTGACAATGCGATTGCATCGGGTGACAATGCGATTGCATCGAGTGACAATGCGATTGCATCGAGTGACAATGCGATTGCATCGAGTGACAATGCGATTGCATCGAGTGACAATGCGATTGCATCGGGTGACAATGCCATTGCATCGGGTGACAATGCGATTGCATCGGGTGACAATGCCATTGCATCGGGTGACAATGCGATTGCATCGGGTGACAATGCGATCGCATCAACCAGCAACCATTAAATTACCCTTTTCTTCGCTTACTGTTATATTTTTTGTTGCAATGGGTACTTTAAATATATACTTTATCACGTATGCAACTATGGCTGCCCAAGATAGAACACGCCGTTTGTCCCCTCGACTGATTAGTCAAGATGTTGACTCATTGCACGGTTTGCAAACCATCACTACCTATGACACAACCCGTACTGATGCCTCTGCGACAAAGTTACAGCAAGCTTATCAGGCTATGTTGACGCAACAACAAGCCGAAACCGAAAAACTAACTTTATACCGTGCTGCTGCGGATGCTGCACGATTAGCAGAATGGGAATTTCACAATGCTGTATTAGCGATGAAAGATGTCGTGCGCGGGCAATATGGAACAGATAGCGATCAAGCTCAAGCGGTTGGATTGAAGAAAAAATCAGACCGCAAGCGTCCGACTCGCAGAAAGTCGGTTGCGATCGCAAGTTAGATAGGGAGTTTGGGCATTGGGCAATGGGCAATGGGCATTGGGCATTGGGCATTGGGCATTGGGAAAAAATTTCTTTCCCCTGCTCCCTGCTCCCTTGTCCCCCTTGTCCCCCTTGTCCCCCTTGTCCCCCTTGTCCCCTCATCCCCTCATCCGCACGGTTGCCGCAAACCCTGACCATCTGTATATTTTGAGTAAATCATTTGCGAAACTTTCGGCGGTTTTTCGCCAATATGAAATGCCCGCACACGTTCTTCAATTAGGCGATCGCTATTCGTAACTCGTTCAAATTGCCGTTTGTGTTCTGCCCAAGATTCGACAATTTGCGTTTCCACAAAACGACCTGGGTCTGATAAATCTTGATACAAACCCCACCGAATCGCTCCATCACGCCGGCGAATTTGACTTAGTGCTTGCATCGCTTTGGTAAACTCCTCCGCGTTCGCTGGGTCAATGCGATATTCTAAACTAATTAACACAGGTCCATCATTCGGACATGGTTCAAAAGCGTTTATCGGTTGATCCCAATGCAGCGATGACCGCAAATCTAATTTTTCCGCACAGCGCAAGCGATAGCGTGCAGTCAGCCCCACAGCCACAATCAATCCCACTCCGGCGGTAGTCAAAGCTACGGTTATGCTTGTACGTTGGGCTACCAAACCCCACAGCAAACTTCCCAAAGCCATACATCCCTGGAACACAAGCAAATGCACGGATAAAGCTCTCGCACGCACCCAGGTAGGCACGGCTGTTTGCGCTGACACACTGAAACTAACCATACTGCTCAGGGAAGCAATTCCCACCAACAGCATCAACGCACATACTACGTAAAAATTCCGCACTGACCCTAGCGCCAGCAACATTATACCCATCAATACTGATGAGCCTGCCACCAATTTATCTATAGAAAACTGCTCCCGTAGCTTCGGTAAAATGAACGCTCCCGCTAATCCACCAATACCCCAAAAGCCGAGAATCATTCCGTATCCGAAAGCATCTAACTTTAATTCTCGTCTTCCTAAAAGCGGTAAAAGGGCAAATAAAGCACTAGCAAATAAAATGTAAGCTGAGGTGCGAATTAGCACTGATTGAAAAGTTGGAGCGTAGCGCACGTAACGAATACCCGCTTGTACCGCTCCAATGAAGCGTTCTGTGGGTAAGCCGCTTTTTTGCGGAGTGCGCCGCCACTGATAAACTACTATTATCACCCCGACAAAGGAAGCAGCATTCAGCAGAAAAACTGCTCCCGTGCCAGCTTGAGCGATAATTATCCCCGCTAAAGCCGGACCAATCGACCGCGAAAGGTTAACTACAATGCCGCTCAGGGTGACAGCTTGGGGAAGTTCTTCTTTTTCTACTAGTTCCGGGGTTAGGGCTTGCCATACAGGCATATTCATCGAACTGCCGAGACTCAGAGCAAAGGTGAGAACTAAGAGAATCCACGGTGTAGTAATGTTTGCCAGGGTGAGAAATCCCAACAAAGTAGCGACAATCAGCATCCAACCCTGAGTCCACAAAATCATTTTTCGGCGATCGACGACATCTGCCAGCGCTCCCGCAGGTAATGCCAGCAAAAAAAACGGCAAGCTTGATGCTGCCTGCATCAACGCAATTAAAAACGGTGACGGTGAAAGCGAAGTCATCAACCATGCTGCGCCGACATCATGCATCCAAGTGCCAACACTTGACACCGCTGAGGCTGTCCAAAGGGCACGAAACACAGGCTGACGTAGGGGAGTCCACATCGAAACAGAAGCTGCTGGTGCGGTCATAACCAAACAAGTACAGGAGGGCAAAGGGGGAAGCAACAATTGTAATTATTACTCTCCACTTCCAGAGGATATAAAAATCAGGCAGCAGAAAGCAACTTTTTTCCAATTGCGGTACTTGACGGTTGATCTAATTAGCAGCCACGAAGAGTGTTATTTAGTACTACATATTTATATATACTTAAAGCAACGGCGATCGCTTATTCGCTTATTTTTTTATAGAGGAGCGAATCTCAACATGGATTGGCAATCACTTCTTGTTGTCAGCAGTGTTATTTCATTCGGAACTTTAGAAAATCTGTTTCCGTTTTTCAGTTTTAAACAGAGTTTCGATAAAAGAGTTTATACTAATTTAGTTCTTGGCTTGATAAATGTATTGGCAAATAATTTTACCATAGCTTTACTCTTAAATTGCATTTGGCAACAAACTTTATGGCTTGGGTTTTTTCATTTCATTCATTCTCCTTTCTTAAAAATAGTCTTGTCTTTCTTATTGCTCGATGGATATATGTATGCGTGGCACAGATTAATGCATACTCTGCCTATTGCATGGCGTTTTCATAAGGTTCATCATACAGAAATGTTAATGAATACTTCTACTGCTTATCGCTTTCATCCAGTTGAAGCAATTTTCGCTAATCTACCTAAGTTATTTTTAATCTGGTTATTTGGTATTACTCTGCAAAACTTATTATTATATGAAATTTTCTTGGCATGTGAATTAATCTTTCATCACAGCAATTGGGCTATTCCGTTAAAAATTGATAGATATCTCAGTTACTTTATTGTCACACCCAATTATCATCGCTCTCATCATTCTCAAGCCCGAAAAGAAGCAACAGCAAATTATGCGAGTTTTTTCACTATATGGGATATACTTTTCAATTCTTATAATTATCCTCGCAATCCAAAGGCGATTAAATTAGGTTTACCTCAAGAAAAGAAAGAATTAAGTATTATAAATCTGCTCAAATTACCTTTTTAATTTGGGAATGGGGAGTGGGAGAGTGGGAGAGTGGGGGAGGGGGAGAGGGGGGACAAGGGGAGGGGGGGACAAGGGGAGGGGGAGAAAGAATTATTCTCCTTGTCTCCTTGTCTCCTTGTCTCCTTGTCTCCCACTCCTCCACTCCCCCACTCCCCCACTCCCCCACTCTCCACGCCAGACGCCTCAACGGAGGATGCCTCCGCACAGCGCTGGCTCCCCTCTCCCCCTCTCCCCATGCCCCATTACCATTATCTAGAGTGAAACACTTTTCACAGCAGTTGCCTGTTGACAAATTTGCATCGGTTGAGCCGATCGCAATACCGCATCCAGCAACCCCGGAAACAATTGATCTATATCCTGACGCCGCAGCATGTTAATATGCTGTGTGCCTTCTTTGCGCGTGAAGACTACCCCCGATTCCCGCAAAATCTTAAAGTGATTCGACATCGTAGATTTGGCGATCGCAAAATCAAACCCCGCACACGGTTGCGCTCCCACAGTCGCAAGCAACCGCACAATCTCCAACCTCACCGGATCGCCTAAAGCATACAGCACTCCTGATAAAGAAATGTCTTTTCTGTCTGGGTGATAAAGAAATCTCATGCTTGCATTATCTCGTTAAATAAACTATATTTAATTTATTCGATTATACCGAACTAAAGAATCTTACAGGAGGACAACTATGTCATCCGTTACAAACGTAACAGAAGCCACCTTCAAGCAAGAAGTCCTAGAAAGTCAAATTCCCGTGTTAGTGGACTTTTGGGCACCTTGGTGCGGTCCTTGTCGGATGGTAGCTCCCGTAGTGGATGAAGTTGCCGGCGAATACGTCGGACAGGTGAAAGTGGTGAAACTGAACACAGATCAAAATCCCACTGTTGCCAGCCATTACGGAATTCGCAGCATTCCCACACTATTAGTGTTTAAAGGTGGTCGGCAAGTAGATACGGTTGTTGGTGCAGTACCCAAAACAACCTTGACTAAAACTTTATCACAGTATCTGTAATTGTGAATTGGGCAATGGGCAATGGGCAATGGGCAATGGGCATTGGTAATAAAAAGAAGCGATCGCGTATTTCACAGCCACACATAGACCATGCCCGATGCCCCATGCCCGATGCCCCATGCCCGATGCCCCATGCCCAATGCCCATTGCCCCATTAATAGAGGTAACTTATGAATACCGATATCAATTTACTTTCTCCGTACAAGTTAGGTGAACTTGAATTACCAAACCGAATTGTGATGGCTCCCTTAACGCGACAAAGGGCAGGTAAGGGAAATGTTCCGCATCAGCTAAACGCTGAATATTACGTTCAACGAGCAACAGCGGGACTGATTATCGCCGAAGCAACTCAAGTTTCTCCTCAAGGGCAGGGGTATCCGAATACACCGGGTATTCATTCGCCAGAACAGGTGGCGGGTTGGCGATTGGTGACAGATGCAGTACATCAACATAAAGGAAGAATTTACCTGCAACTGTGGCACGTTGGGAGAATTTCTCACCCAGATTTGCAACCGGATCAAGCGTTGCCTGTAGCACCGAGCGCGATCGCACCCAAAGGACAAGTGCTGACTTACGAAGGAATGAAACCTTTTGTTACTCCCCGCGCTTTGGAAACTGAGGAGATTCCAAAAATTGTGGAACAGTACCGCCAAGGCGCAGAAAATGCGTTAGAAGCTGGCTTTGATGGCGTAGAAATTCACGCAGCTAATGGTTATTTAATTGACCAGTTTCTCCGCGATGGTACGAATCAGCGCACAGATAAATATGGCGGTTCAATTGAAAATCGCGCCCGACTATTGGTAGAAGTGACAGAAGCGGTAATTGGTGTATGGGGTGCTAATAGAGTAGGAGTGCGCTTATCTCCTAGCGGCACTTTTAACGATATACGTGATTCTAACCCCTCAGAAACATTTGGTTATGCAGCCCAAGCGCTGAATAAATTTGATTTAGCATATCTGCATATCTTTGAAGCGATAGAAGCAGACATCAGACATGGGGCAACGGTGGTGCCAACCAGTCATCTAAAAGAGCGCTTTCAAGGTACACTCATCGTTAATGGCGGTTATGACAAAAGCAGAGGTGATGCTGTTTTGTCAACTGGTGCGGCTGATTTAGTTGCATTTGGTACTTTGTATATAGCAAATCCCGATTTGCCCGAACGCTTTGCTTTGAATGCACCGTTGAATCAAGCAGATCCGACAAGCTTTTATGGTGGCGGTGAAAAAGGATACACAGACTATCCAGCGATCGCTAGTTAAGTTATTCTACTAACGTGAATAAGACAAAGTTTTCATGGTGATGATTGCAATTGCGATCGCTTCATCTTGACTAAAAACACAGGGAGCAAATCATGCCACACTTATTCGATTCTTATCAACTAAAAAGCGTAACATTACGTAATCGCATCGGGATTTCGCCGATGTGCCAATATAGTTCAGATGATGGAATGGCTAATGATTTCCACTTAGTTCATCTTGGTTCGCGTGCAATAGGTGGTGCAGGATTAATTATCGCCGAAGCTACTGCTGTAGAACCGCGAGGACGCATCACGCCAAGAGATGCGGGAATTTGGTCAGACAAACACATTGAACCGCTACAGCGCATCAACAAGTTTATCAAAGAACATGGTGCAGTACCGGGGATTCAGCTAGCGCACGCTGGGAGAAAAGCCAGCGCAGCGCGTCCGTGGGAAGGAGATAATTCTCTTAAAGATTCTGAAGGTGGGTGGGAGACAATTGCACCGAGTGCGATCGCCTTTGATAATGAGAAATTATGGCGTGTTCCCAATGAAATGACACGCCAAGATATTCAGCAAATACAAGATGATTTTCGATCTGCCACAGTGCGATCGCTTGAAGTTGGATATGAATGGTTAGAATTACATTTTGCCCACGGTTATTTAGCACACAGCTTTTATTCACCGTTATCTAACAAACGTACAGATGAGTATGGCGGTAGTTTTGAAAATAGAATTCGCTTTTTGTTAGAAACAACACGCGCTGTTAGGGAAGTATGGCCCGATCGCCTGCCTCTAACTGCCAGATTATCATGTTCTGATTGGGTAGAAGGCGGTTGGACAATTGATGATTCGGTGGAATTGTCGAAAAAGCTGAAAGCTGAAGGTGTCGATTTAATTGATTGTAGTTCGGGTTTCAACACTCCTGATAACAAAAACATTCCCTTTGGTTCTGGTTGGCAAATTCCTTTTTCCGAAAAGATTCGTCACGATGCGGACATTGCCACCGCTGCCGTGGGTGCCATCACCAACGCCATGCAAGCCGATGAAATTATCCGCAATAATCGTGCAGATATTGTACTATTAGGACGGGAAATGCTGCGCGACCCTTATTGGACTTATCGCGCTGCCCAAGAACTTCACCAAAAAAATATTGCTACATTGCCGATACAATATGCAAGTTGGCTCTAAAAAAACCAAGTAACAAATAAAGCCTAGTCAAGAAGCTAATTTCTTGCTTTGTACCAATTATTCCATAGATATATGAATCCAATCACGCAAGTTCAATCTCTAGATGTGCCAAGCGCGATCGCTCAACGTCGTTCGATTAAAAGTTTCAAATCAGACCCCATATCAAAAGAACTGCTACATCAACTAGTTGAGTTAACTGTAGCCGCACCCAGCAGTTATAATATTCAAGATTGGCGAATTGTGGTTGTACAAGATGAAGCGCAAAAAGCAGCTTTGAGTGCAGCATCTTGGAATCAACAACAAATCATCCAAGCACCTGTTACCTTTGTTTTTGCTGCCGATATTTACGCAGGGGAAAAAGACTTAACCCCGGTTTTTGAGCAAGGGTTACAAACTGGCGCGTGGAATGAAGGCACAGTAAACTATTTTAAAACAGCCATTCCTCAGTTTCATGCTGGACTTGGCGACAAGCGACGGGAATATGCGATCAAAGATGCGATGATTGCCGCGACACATTTAGTATTAGCAGCCGAAAGTTTGGGTTTATCCACCTGTTTTATGAATGGCTGGATTGAAGACAAAGTAAAAGAAGTAATCGGTGCAGCGAATGAGCCAGATTTAGCGATCGCCGTTCTCGTTCCTGTTGGCTACGCAGCAGAACCACGTCTCGATCCCGGTCGTTTGCCATTCTCTTATAACGTCTTTGTAGATAAATTAGACAATCCCTACCAAGGTTAGCGTTAATAAAGTTTTAGCAAATGTCCGCCCGATAACTACATTCATCATAGTCTAGAAAATTGGGCGGTAATAGTTACCTCATAGCCAGTTTAGTAGTCTGTGATTTTGAGGAAATAATTGTAATCATGTCCCTAGCCAATTACCTCGCACGGCGATCGCTTCATTATGGTTGGATCGTTGCAGCTTTAACTTTCTTAGCCTTGCTGATCGCTGCTGGAATTCGCGCTACTCCCAGCGTTTTAATTGTCCCTTTAGAACAAGAGTTCGGTTGGTCTAGAGCAACTATTTCCCTGGCGATTTCCATTAACTTGGTACTCTACGGACTCATTGGACCTTTTGCCGCAGCAGTCTTAGAACAAATCGGCATTCGACGCACGATGGTGTTTGCCCTCGCTTTACTTGGCATTGGCGTCAGCTTAACCACCCTGATGACGACACCGTGGCAACTAGTGTTACTGTGGGGGGTAGTTGTCGGTAGCGGTACTGGAGTTATCGCTTTAGTTTTGGGTGCGATTGTCGTCAATCGCTGGTTTGCCAAGCGACGCGGTTTGGTTCTCGGTGTGCTGACTGCAAGTACAGCCACCGGACAATTGGTATTTTTGCCAATGCTGGCATCAGTAGTCGAACGTTTTGGGTGGCGGAGTGCGGTGTTGATTGTTGCCAGTGTTAGCTTGGCAATTATACCTTTAATTGCACTATTGATGCGCGATCGCCCATCTGAAGTAGGACTGCAAGCGTATTGTGAGCAATCAGAAACGGTGGAAACGCGACAACGCACTGTAAACCCTATCGCCACTACGTTAAGCGCACTTTGGCTGGGAATGCGATCGCGTGACTTTTGGCTATTATCTGGTAGTTTTTTTATTTGCGGTCTTAGCACCAACGGACTTATCGGCACTCATTTAATTCCCGCTTGCATCGACCACGGAATACCTGAAGTCAAAGCAGCAGGGCTACTAGCAGTCATGGGAATATTCGATTTTGTCGGCACCACCGCCTCTGGCTGGCTATCTGACCGTTGGAATAATCGCTACTTGCTTTTTTGGTACTACGGTCTGCGGGGGCTATCTTTGATATTTTTGCCCTTCAGTTTCGATCCCCATTTTTACGGACTCTCTGTATTCGCAGTCTTCTATGGTCTTGATTGGATTGCCACTGTACCCCCCACGGTGCGATTAACTACCAATGTGTTCGGCAAAGAAAAAGCAGGTGTAATGTTTGGCTGGATTGTTGCAGCACATCAACTAGGCGCAGCGACAGCAGCGTTTGGGGCAGGTGCGCTGAGGACTTGGTTAGGTACTTATTTACACGCATTTATCTTGGCTGGCGTGATGTGCCTGATTGCAGCAGTGTTTGTACTGCGTATTGGTCAACGTCCTGGTACAAGCAATTCACAGTTGTCTCCAGTTCAACTGAATCTTTAGAACCATGAAATGAAAACGAACTCATGAAAGTTTTTATTGTCCATGCTGACGCAGAACTAAACACAATAATCGCAGAATAGGAGAAATTACAAATGATTGACCTTTACTATTGGACAACGCCCAACGGTCATAAAATCACAATGTTCCTTGAAGAAGCCGGACTGCCTTACAATATTATTCCAGTAAATATAGGAACAGGCGATCAGTTTAAACCTGATTTTCTCAAGATTTCCCCTAATAATCGCATCCCAGCAATAATCGATCGCGAACCTGCAATTGGCGGTGAACCGATTTCCGTCTTTGAGTCTGGGGCAATCTTACTATATTTGGCAGAAAAAACCGGCAAGTTGATTTCCGCAGATTTGCGCGATCGCGTTGAAACCCTACAATGGTTATTCTGGCAAATGGGGGGACTCGGACCAATGGCAGGACAAAATCATCACTTCGTTCAATACGCGCCCGAAAAGATTGAATATGCGATCAATCGCTATGTCAATGAAACAGGGCGTTTATATGGAGTGCTAAATAAACGATTAGCAGATAGAGAATTTGTAGCTGGTGATTATTCTATCGCTGATATTGCCGCTTATCCGTGGATTACCGGATATGAGGGTCAACGTCAGAAATTAGAGGATTTTCCCAACTTAAAGCGCTGGTTTGAAGCAATTAAGGCACGTCCGGCAACAATTCGCGCCTACCAAAAGGCAGAGGCATTTAAAAATCAAACGCTTAATATTGAGAAATCGCGGGAGTTATTATTTAACCAGTCGGCGAAGACGATTCAATGACAAATAAAACACCCGTTTCATTAGGACTGTTGGGCGCTGCGGGCTTCATGGTATTTGCCGATGCGCGGGTAATTGAGCCGCTGCTACGTGTCATTGCCGACGATTTTAAACTAAATGTTGGCAGTGCAGCGGTGATTGTCAGCGCCTATACAATTCCTTACGGACTGTTTCAATTAGTTTACGGTCCGTTGGGCGATCGCATTGGTAAACTTAAGGTGATGACGGCGGCAATGGCAGCCTTTGCAGTCGGGACGGCTGCTTGTGCCTTTGTACCAAATATTGCCCTACTCGCATTGCTGCGGTTTCTCACGGGTATAGTTGCAGCCGGGATTATTCCAATGTCGCTAGCTTACATTGGCGATAACTTCGCTTACGAAGAACGGCAAACAGCGCTAGGACGATATCTGAGTGGAATTATATTAGGTCAAATTCTCGGCGGCAGTTTGGGGGGTATCTTTGGGGAGTATCTTAGCTGGCGTGACATTTTTCTGCTGCTTGGGGTTGTATCTTTGGCGATCGCTGCTTTGATGTGGCGTCGAAGTCACCGCCTACCCAAACAACAGCATCATACTTCAAGCCCGATGGGTTTGGCAACGTTCAAACCTTATTATCAACTTATGACCCAAGCGATCGCTCGCACTGTCATCATAGGAGTGTTTGTTGAAGGCTTTTTCATCTTTGGCGCATTCCCTTATCTGGGTGCATTCCTAAAAGACAGATATAACTTATCTTATTTGATTATCGGCTTTATGCTGACTGGCTTCGGGCTAGGTGGTTTAATCTACAGTAGTGCAGTCAAATGGCTGGTACGCAAGCTTGGTGAAAGAGGTTTGCTTGGAGTTGGAGGGTGGTTGGTGTGTGCTGGCTACCTGTTGATAACAGCGTTTCATAACTGGATGCTGTTTATTCCCTTAAACATCCTCACGGGATTCGGCTATTACATGATGCACAACACCTTGCAAACAAAAGCAACGGAACTATCCCCAGAAGCACGAGGGACAGCAGTTTCACTGTTTGCGTTCAGCTTATTTATCGGACAAGGAATCGGTGCAGCAATGTTTGGTAGAATAGTCGATAATTCAGGTTATGTTCCCTGTTTTATTATCGCTGGTGTTGCCAGTGCGCTGCTCTCAGTCTGGCTGGTGATGCAAAATAAACATGTGCGATTCGGATAAAACTTTAGCTCGTAGTAAGCGATTTATCGCTTTCTTTCTCCTCCTCTTTCTTCAAATTGCGCCTACCCCAAGGCTTGAGAACTGAAATAGCAACGATCGCTAAAACACAAAAAGTCTGAATAATCCCACCTACAATCACTCCCTTTTGGTCAAATATATACAGCGGATTTTGCAGCGCTTGTAATCTGTCGGTTTCAGAAATCGCAGTTACAGCGTTTACCCACGGACCCAGCCAGATAGTACCGACGATAATCAGTGTTACCGTTGCTACCCACTTAACAATCACCCAATAATGTTTGAAAAATCCCCAAATCGTCAGCCAGCAAAGCAACCCACCTGTTAAGAGCGATAAATTAGCAGAGGGAATAATTACAAAGTCATCTAGTCGTTTAAGAATCGAATTTATTGCGTATAATTCATCACCATTAAGAGTGTTGCGGTTACTCCAAGCAATAACAACCATACACAAAGCAGTTCCAAACCAAATTCCTCCAAAGGCAACATGGAAGGATAACAACCAGTTTTTCTGCTTGACATTTAGCTTCTTCATCAGGCTTTACCTTAGTTATTAGTCACCTTATAGTTAGGCGGCTAATTAAAATTTACAATAAGTCTGATTTTTCCACAACAGATTTTACAGGTCAAACATTGCCGGAGTTCCAGCCTTTACCTTAGCTAGCAGTTTAATTAAAGTCTTTTTTTCAGCTTCAGTCAGATGAGCCATTAAATTTGTGGTACGGCAAAAGTGGTCAGGAAGCATTTGAGAAAGTAACTCCCTGCCTTTATCAGTTAATTGCACACTTAACATCCGCCTATCTGCTGGGCAAGGCTGACGTATGATTAATTTATCTCGTTCTAATCCGTCAAGCAGTCCGGTGACAGTAGCTCTAGTAACACCTGTACGTTCAGCACATTCCGATGGTGTTAATTCTTGTTTATCAGCTTGAAGCAACTGCATTAACAGCGCGAATTTCCCCATTGAAAGATTATATCGGGCAAAATGAGCGGACAAAGCTGCATATACATCAGCCGTGGTGTTGAGAAACGCTAAACAAGTCTCTACAGAAGCGATATCTAATTCAGGATACGAGTTGGCAAGATTTTGTAAAGTTTGGCGATCGACGAAAGAATGTAGTGTTACCACTGTCTTCGAGAACCTTAATTAGGTGGCTAATGACAAAGTTACATAATAAACTATTGACCAACAACTAATCCAACTCCCGACGCCCTTCTAAAGCTCTTGCCAGCGTCACCTCATCAGCATATTCCAAATCGCCACCCACAGGCAAACCAAAAGCAATCCGTGTCACTTTGGTAAATGGCTTTATTAATTGACCAATATATAGTGTCGTCGTTTCTCCTTCGACACTCGGACTAATTGCCAGAATAACTTCTTGCGGCTGTTCTTTACTTACCCGTCGCACCAAAGCTTGCAAAGTTAATTGTTCTGGACCAATTCCATCTATGGGAGAAATCACCCCACCCAAGACATGATACTTGCCTTTGAACTCGCGGGTTTTTTCTAGTGCAATCACATCGCGAGAATCAGCAACCACACAGATAGTGCTGTTGTCGCGGTTGGAGTTGCGGCAGATTTCACAAACAGGTTCAGAAGATAGGTGAAAGCAGACAGAACACAAGCCTACCTGTTTTTTTGCTTCAATTAAAGCTTGTGCTAAAGCTTCTACTTCTGATTCTGGACGCTTTAATATGTGCAGCGCTAGACGTTGGGCAGTTTTGGGACCCACTCCTGGCAAGCGTTGCAGTTGCTCAATTAACCGTGCTAAAGGACGTGCGTAAACCGTTGTCTTATCTCCAGTATGTTCGTACTATTACTATAATGACATTTTTCAGGATTTTGGATTGGTCATTTGACTCAAATTCATCGTATTTGGTTAAGAGGCGATCGCGCAATAAAGATATCTTCAGCAAGCAAAACTGATGCAGTTTGGGGCATTCTAATGATATATCTCAAATTTATCTCACATTCTTTGAGATAAATTCAAAGAATAGTGCATCCAAAATGCTTTTTCAATACAACCTTTACTTTATCTTTCTTAGTTTAACTGCAATTATTTCAGCTATTGTTGCTTTTGCTGCTTGGCAGCGTCGCGAAACTTCTTGTGTTAGCAAACCGTTTATTTTCATGATGCTGGCGATCGCGCTTTATGCTACGGTTGCGGCGATGGAAGCAGGTGCGATCGCTCTCTTAGATAAAATATTTTGGTCAAAGCTAGAATACCTTGGATCGGGTAGTGTGATTACCTTCTTCTTGATATTTGCGATCCACTTCACGAACAAAAAACAGTGGCTGACATCTCGCAATACAGCGTTGCTATGGATTATTCCCGCCTTGAATGTGGCAATGGTTGCGACCAACGAATGGCATAATCTGATTTGGACTGGCTTTTTGCCCGATCCTCATCAAAGTAATGTTGTGATTTACCAACATGGTTGCGGCTTTTTTTGGGTGATGGGGTGTATTTATGTTTACACACTTGCAGGCGTATTGCTGCTTACCAAAAGAGCTTTGCTGCCCTCTGTTCTGTATAGCCACCAGTCTTGCATGGTATTAGCTGGTGCGTTGATACCACTGGTTGGGGCTAGTGCTTATATGCTACGCCTTACTCCCCCCGGTTTGAACATCACCCCGATGAGCTTCATGCTGACCGGACTGATCTCTGCTGTTAACATCTTTCACTTCCGCATGTTTGACCTTGTTCCGGTAGCGCGGGACATTTTGATTGACAGAATGAGCGATGGTGTGATTGTCTTGGATGTGCAAAACCGCATTCTTGACATTAATCCTGCGGCAAAAAATCTGATTGGGACTACAGCACACCTTATTGGACAATCTGCCGAGCAAGTTTTCTCAAAATGGCAATATAACATCACATATTACCACGAATATGAATGCGTTAACACAGAGATATTAATGGATTCGGCAAGACTTCATTATCTGGAGCTACAAATTACGCCATTACGCGATCGCCGCAGGCAATTAACAGGATATCTGCTTATTTTGCGTGACATTACTCAACGCCATCAGGCTGAGGTTGAACTTCGGCAGGCTAACGAACGTTTGCGTCTTCAGGTGCTGGAAATTGAGACTTTACAGGCTCAACTACGAGAACAGGCAATGCAGGATGGACTTACTGGCTTGTTCAATCGGCGTTATTTTGACTCCTCACTCCAAAGAGAACTGGTAAGGGCAGCACAAGAGTCTTATCCAGTTGCCGTGATTTTAATGGATATCGATTACTTTAAGAAGATTAACGATACATTTGGGCATCAGGCAGGCGATCGCGTGTTACAAGTATTTGCAGACCTGCTGCGCCAATACAGCCGCTCTAGCGACATCGCGTGTCGGTATGGCGGGGAAGAGTTTGTATTAGCTTTGCCCGGTATGACACTAAATAATGCCTATCAACATGCTGAACAAATCCGGTTATCCTTTCAAGCTGCGCGAGTGAAATTTGCAGACAGAGAAATAAATACAACGGTTTCGGGTGGGGTTTGCGTATTTCCCGAACAGGGAAAAACCAGCGATGACCTGTTGCAACTTGCCGATAAAGCATTGTATGTCGCCAAAGCATATGGACGCAATTGTATCAAATATGTACGATAATATTTAATCTAACTTAGGACTTATACCAATTCTATGTGAGGTTGCGCTTTATTGCCCTCAGGCTGGAAGCCTGGGGCTACACAAACGAAGCCCACCTGCGTGGGCTAAATTAGGTGCATCTTCATACAGAAATGGTATTGTAAAACTTCACGGAGTAACGAACCGCGTACTGCTTCGCAGAAGCCGAAGGCTAGACACGAAGGACACGTTCGCGCAGCGTCTCGTTCGCGCTTCGCGTCTCCGACAGGAGAAGAGAAGGAATAAGAGTTTGAGAGGTATTTTGCGTAAGTCGTATAACTAATTCTGCTTTCAATGAGGCATAATTGTTTGGTGAAGATTCGCGCCGATGAAGTTAGCCCCTCTAATTTTAGCGCCGATGAAGTTAGCGCCTTTCAGGTTAGCGCCTGCCAAATTCGCACCATTTAAGTTAGTCCATCTCAAGTTAGCTTTGCTCAAGTCAGCTTCACTCAAGTTAGCCTTGCTCAGATATGCACCACCCAAATGAGCATAGCTCAAATTAGCTTTGTACAAATCAGTTTTATAAAGATAAGCTGCGATTACTTCCGCTTCATACAGATTTGCTTGGCTTAAGTCAGCTTCACTCAAGTTAGCTTCCATCAGGTTAGCAAAACAGAGGTTAGCCCGACAAAGCTTTGCTGAATCCAAATCAGCACCTTTCAAATTAGCTTTGCTCAAGTCAGTGCCAATTAAATTAGCATAAGCGATCGCAGCATCTTTCAGATTTGCCTCACTCAAATTAGCTCCAATCAGATTCGCATAACTCAAATCTGCTTGTGTCAATATAGCACCACTTAAGTTAGCAATACTCAAGTTAGCTTCACTCAAGTTAGCTTCACTCAAATTTGCTTTATAAAGGTTAGCGCTGCTGAGGTCAGCACCACTAAGGTTTGCTCGCACAAGTAAAGCATTACTCAAATCCACCCTACTCAAGTTTACCCCTTGGAGGTTCGCGCCTCTGAGATTATACCCTTGCAAATTCGCCGCGCTGAGGTCTGGTTCAATTTGGGGATTTTTCTTTCTCCACTCAGTCCATGTGACTGCACCTGCTTTCAGTAAAGCTAGATGCTCTCGATTTGCCATGATATTTATTTTACTCCTGACGCCCACTCAGAGGATTTGTCCGACCAGCGACACTTTCAATCGCTGCTAACGCTCCTGCCGCACCTGCGAGAATATCACGTTCATGTCCACCTAAGTAAAGCCGTCCAAAACTACCTACAGCTTGCACCTCAAGAATATTAATCGATGCGGCTTTCTCAGCTTCATTCGCGGCAAGTGCAGCATAAGCAGCAGGTTCAACTTCTAAAACATACAGCGTTTGTCCTGCTAATAATAATTGTCCGCGTCGCGTGCGATTGATAAGTTGTGTTTGATAAGCATCAATATTGCGGATAATCTGGGTCGAAACAACACGCGGTTTCAGACATTCTTCTTTTTTAACTCCTAACATCGCCAAAATCGCTTGACCAGCAGCTCGCGTTTCCCCTTGAGAGGCAGAATGAACTTCTAATAAGCCATACAGCCGTTCGACTACTTGGACTCCCGGACGAACAGAAGCAGATTTGAGTGCGACATCGGTAATTTTATTAATTTCAATACCAGGAGAGATTTCAATCCACAACGATGTATCTCCTGGTAATGGCAAGAAACCTTGGGCTACTGTTCCTATATATGCTGCGTGTTGAGGTTGCAGGCTGTCGAGAAAGACGAAACTGCGTAGTTCTATTCCCAAAGTTTAGCTCTCCAGTCATATTGCGATGTATGGGCGTCACTTTAAACTACTATAAGGCTCGGTGGATATATCGTTCAAATAGTTTACATAAAAGCAGGGCGATCGCTCTTATAAAATTAAAGCCTTAAAATTATCAATTTAAGTAAAATTTGAAAATAGGTTTGTAGTAAGCGCTTACTACAAACCTTTAATTTTTTTACGCTGACTTATTTAATGTTAATTAGCCCAAGGAGTCGCACCAGGTTGGTCATTAATGTTAACCCAATAGCGGGTAGACGAGGCTAAGTTGTTCATCGTGCGTAACTTACCAGTAGCGGAATTTGTTGAAGCCCCACAGTCGCTAAATTTTTCATATCCTCTTGGAATGCCTGCCAACCTTTCGTAGTTCTCAAGACAACGCATCCACTGCTGCCGGGGACGTTGGCATCAAAGTGAATCCCAAAATCACCTCGCCCTACACCTTCAATTTGCACCATGTGGGGATTGATTTTGTGAAAATTGCCTTCTACACCGCGCACATCGGGCATATAAAGAGGGATTGTGTCTACGGTGTAACTGGGAATGCCAATATCTGTGACTGGGGGAATTGGACCTTTCCCACGAGTAGCAAGTGCGCCGGAACTTTGGTAATTAGCTTGCCCTGAAGTGGCAATGTAAATATTTTTGATACTGTTGGCGGCTGTATCAATTAGGAGTAGCCTGCCTTCAATCAGCTTGGTGTTGGGTTCTAGGTGCTGGTGGAAAAATAAAATCATGTGATTTGTAAGTCATTTTGAGTAAGTCACTGGTTTCGTGCCCATAGAGGGCATAAGTGGCGCACATGGGAGAGGTGGATTCACGCCTTGTGTCCAGGCGATCGCGCCACACTCATCAATGCGCCTGTATCAGCTTACGGACGCCATGCCGTGCCGTCCCACCATTTGTGGTAAAGCTTGCTGTCTGTCCCGCGCACAAAGACTTCGATCAGGTTAGGCGCCCGCGAGATGGATGCCGGACTTGATGTGACGACACCACCTAAGCTTTCCCAGTTTGACCAGCTAGCGCCACCATTAGCAGACCACTTGCGCCATACCGCATCGTCCGTTCCACGCACGAACACGTCCAAGCGTCCGGATCCCCATGAAGCCACACTTGGACCGGACTCAGGGTCAGGTGAAATCTGTCCACCCAGCGGTCCGCCCAAAGATTCCCAATTTTGCCAACCGCCGTCGTACCACCTGTGCCACAGTGCGTTGTCCGTCCCGCGTGCGAATACATGGACTGGACCATTGACCAACGCAATGGCTGTCGGACTCGACGATATCTGACCATCCAGGGGCCAAGGACCCACCCAGCCGTCGTTAGGGTTGTACTGATACGCATACAGCGCGTTGTCTGTCCCGCGCACGAACACATCCAAGTGCCTTCCCGGTTCCCTAGATAGACCGGGACCGGAGAGGGTATTCATAGACCCCAACCTTTGCCAGTCTGACCACACATTGCCCTGCCATACCTTGTGGTAAACCCCGTCACTAGCGCCAATACCGCGTGCGAACACGTCCACCAAGTCACTGCCACCCCCTGAGACGGCTACCGGGCTAAACGATATCTCGCCCCCTCCCAGCTGCTCATAGCCCTGCATCCAGCCGCCGTTGTTGCTGTCATACCACTTGTAGTAGAGTAGGTTATCCGTCCCGCGCACAAACAAGTCCATGACCTCAGGCTTCCACGAAGACACACCAACACCGGAGATCAGCTCATTCCCCATCAAAGCCCAGCTTAGGTTTCTCCATGTAACTAAACCAGCGCCAACATCTTTAGAAGGCAGAGGTAAGCGACGGACAGTTTGCAATAGGAGATTCCAGAGCGCTTTTCCTCTCAAACCCGTTGTCTCTGCGTAGAGAGCAGCAATACCTGCAACGTGGGGAGTTGCCATGCTTGTACCGTTCCAAGTTGCATACCGTTCAGGCATTCGGAAGGTAGAATAGACATCTACTCCAGGAGCAGCAATATTAATTTCACCTCCATTTGGGTTAATACCTCGGCTGGAGAAATCAGCAACTTGTAGCTGAGAATTAACTGCTGCGATCGCCATAATCGAGGGGCAGTTGGCAGGATGATTTACTGGGCTTTGCGGACCATTATTACCAGCCGCAGCAACAATTAAAGTACCCTGATTCAGCGCTCTTTGAGCAGCAGCTTCATATACAACCGAGAAGCGATCGCCAACTCTGAGTGGGGCACCTAAAGACATTGAGATAACCTGACACCCATTTGCTACTGCCCAGTCAATCCCCTGAAGGATTCCTGCATCGCCTCCAGATCCTTGATTGCTAAGTACCTTACCTACATAAATTTCACAGTTATAAGCAATGCCGTAACGAGGTAATATTTCTGGTTTTTGGGGACCACAAGCTGTACCAATGCAGTGAGTACCATGTCCATGACCATCTTGCACTCCTTGTCCTTGAACAAATGAGTTGCTATAAATAACCCGTCCCTGAAAGTCGGGATGATTAAAATCTAGCCCAGTATCCAAAACAGCAATTCTAATTCCTTGTCCGCTAGGAAATGCTCCTATTACATTTGTTGCTTGAAGTCCCCAAGTGATTGAAGACTCATCGAAAGATGCATTTGCTGTGGTTTGTTCAACAGGAATTAAATTATCGACAATATTGGCTGAGATGGCGTAAACTACTCTTTCTGGTTCAATCGCTAAAATTGGGCTATGTCCTTCAGTCGCAACTTGCAATGAGTTTATTTGTTCTGGGTTGACATTGACTATTGCAATACCTAAATTATCTAAAACAATTGGGCTATCTGCTTGTGTTTGTTCGGTGCTAGAAAAGCTCATGTTAGTCATTTCACTTAACATTTGGATGCCTTCAGCAATCGCACCTTCACGGAATAGAACTAAGTATCTTCCAGTAAATTCAGCTTCGGGCATACTTTGATTTTGAGAGTTAACCATTTGATTTTGTCCTTTAAATTTGACTTGTTGATGCAGATGGCGTTTGATTTACTTGCCTCTTACATGTCCCTATATTCGCTGATAATTTTTCAAAAGATACGTAGGGTGCGTTATAAACGAAAGTACGGCATCAAAGGCTTAAGAATGGTGCGTTACGAGAAGGGCTAACGCACCCTACAAATACAACAAAACTACCCGGAAATTTATGGTCGCTTCTTCAATGTAAATGTCCCCTGTTGGTTGACAACATCCACAAAGGTTTTGCTGCTTAACTATTGCATTTCTGCTACAAAAGTAACAAGGACAAGACCCCCCCTCTCTTTTTTATTGTCGGCAGATATGTCAACAGGAATTGTTTTTGTCACACGACTAGAACCATCCAGTATCATACTGTCTTCTCTAACACCGTAGTCGTCATCACCCTGACTTCCAAATTCTAGTTCCCACAATTCAGCTTTGATTGGGACTGTGGTACTCGTTCCGCTAAAGGGAACATTGGTTATTTCAAGGTTAGGAGATAGCGTCTGACCTTGCTCTGCTTGTATGTTTGCGCGAGAGTCAGAATTTCCATTTTGGGGGTATATTGATGCTATACCAGACGCAGTAAACAAGCCCCTTAACTCTAGTTTCCCCTCGAAATTTACCAGTTTGGTGCGTTGATCCTTCTCAACTTTAATGCTTTCAACAAAGATTTTGTAAGCCATAAAAACTCCTTTTTGAACAACTGAACAAACATCTGGCGTTTGATTTGCTCGCCTCTTGCATGTACCTATAATCACCGATTAATTTTTAATAGTCAGCCGGAAAAAAGCATGTTCTTTATTTACAACTAAATAAACAATTCACCCTCACAAAACCGGAAAAATTAGGTAACAAATAAAGTTACGGAAAAAATCCGGTTTTTTCCGGGTATTTATACAGTTGTGCCTGAGTCAGCAAAAATAATGGTAATGATATATCGTAGGGGCGCTCTTTACCCCGCCCTTACCGTTTAATTGGGTTACTAAAATTTATGAAATCAGAATCAGAATTAACCTGGACACAGACACAAAACCTAGTAGATGCTCTGGTTTTTCAAGTCACCAAAAAGCATCTTGGTAATGCAGAGGTACAGGTACTGCGCGGAGCCTGGGATGGTAAAACTTATGACGCGATCGCCTCCGAATCTCATTTAACAGTTAAATATATTAGTGAAGTTGGTGGTCAATTATGGAACAATCTTTCTGAAGCATTAGAGGAAGAAGTTAAAAAGACCAATTTTCGGCAAGCGCTGCAACGAGAGTGGGAGAAACAAGGCAATAAAAGTGAAAATACAGTCATAAACCCAGAAATTCAATTGTCAGCAATGGAATTTGACTCTGAACCTTATATTGAACGTCCTCCCATCGAATCTCGCTGTTATGAAGAGATATGCAAACCTGGTGCGTTGTTGCGAATTCAAGCACCGTTGCAGTTTGGGAAAACGGAGTTAATGTCACGAATAATGCACCACGCTGCACAACAAGGATACCGCACAGTAGTTTTAAATTTACGAGATGCAGAAGTTGAAGATTTTAATAGTTTAGATAAGTTTTTGCACTGGTTTATTACTATTATTGCCGAGACATTAGAGTTAGGACAATCTGTAGAAGAACACTGGCGCAAAAGTTTGGGTAATTGTAAGATAAAATGCCGAACCTACTTTGAAAAGTATCTTTTACCAGGAGATAGTGCCGTTGCGATCGCTTTAGATAAAGTAGACAAACTATTCGCATATGGGGAAATAGCTGGAGAGTTTTTGGGAATGCTGCGAACTTGGCATGAAGACGCAAAAACTAAACCTCTGTGGCGACAATTGCGGTTATTAATGTTGCACACACAAGTTTATACCCAGCTAAATATTAATCAGTCGCCGTTTAATGCAGGAACAGAAATTAAATTAACAGATTTTACTAACGAACAAGTGCAATCTTTGGCACAGCAGTATAAATTAAACTGGAAAAATACACAAGTTGAACAACTAATGGCAATGGTAGGAGGACATCCCTATTTGGTAACAAAAGCTCTACAGGTAGTATCGGGCCAGGAAATGACTTTAGAAAGTTTGTTGCAATCAGCACCCACAGCTTCAGGTATTTTTCGGAATCATTTAGAAAGACACTGGCGTTATTTACAGGCAAATCTCCCAGTCCTCACAGCATTTAAAACAATAGTTTTAGCCGATAGTCCTGTTGAATTTAATTCAAATTTCAATTTAGATGATGCAGTAAAATTAGATGATTTGGGATTGGTAGAACTGCAAAATAATAGTGCAGTTTCACGTTATCAAATCTATCGTTTATATTTCCGAGAACGGTTAGCAAGTTAGGAATTTAGGGTGTATCCCCTGAATGGAAGAAATACCCACCGAAGGGTATTGCTATACAAACAAAGCCTGCGAAGGCAGGCTTCGTCTGTGTAGCCCCAGGCTTCTAGCCTGAGGGCAATTTTGCAAAACAGGACGCTCCGGAAATTAGAAAGTGCATAAGCATGTTTAATGTATATACAATTATGAGCAATTCAAAACAAACTAACGGGTATCAAGTAGGAGGAAGTCTCGGCGAATCAGCTCCAACCTATGTTGTCCGCCAAGCCGATTCTCAACTCTACGAAGGGTTAAAAGCTGGTAAATTCTGCTATTTATTAAATTGCCGACAAATGGGTAAATCAAGTTTGCGCGTACAGACAATGGCACGTCTCAAAAAAGAAGGGGTTGCTTGCGTGGCATTTGAAATGCGTGAATTATGCTTGCATGAAGTGACAGAAGATGAATTTTATGGTGGTTTTGTTAGCTATTTAGTAAGTGAATTTAATTTAGATATTGACCTAGAAAGCTGGTGGTATGGGCATAGTTTAATTCATCCAGTACAACGATTAACTAAATTAATTGAAGAAATATTACTAGAACAAATTCCACAAAGTATTGTTATCTTTGCCGATGAAATTGATAGCGTTTTAAATTTAAGTTTTAAAGACGATTTTTTTGCTTTTATTCGCGGATGTTATAACAAACGTGCTGATAAACTCAAATATAATCGCCTCACTTTTGCACTGTTGGGGGTAGCAACTCCTGCTGATTTAATTGAAGATTCATACCATACACCGTTTAATATCGAAAGCGAAGCAATCGAATTAACTGGTTTTCAATTGGATGAAGCAACACCCCTAGAAAAGGGATTTGTTGGTATCACCAGCAATCCCCGTGCAGTGCTTCAGGAAATTTTACTCTGGACGGGAGGGCAACCGTTTTTGACGCAATGGGTTTGTCAGCTTGTATCTTCTTTGTCACATATTGCTGAGGGGGTAGAGGCAAATTGTGTTGCTACAATTGTGCGATCGCGTATTCTCTCTAATTGGTTAGCGCAGGATAAACAACAACATTTACAGACAATACGCGATCGCATTCTCAACAATGAGCAACTCGCTTGCTGGTCGCTAGGGATGTATCAAAAAGTTTTACAAGCTGGGGAATTAGCTGTTGATGACAGTCCAGAAATCATGAAATTGCGGTTATCAAGTTTAGTCATCAAACAGTCAGGTAAATTAAAAGTTTACAACCGCATCTACCAGTCAGTTTTTAATAACACTTGGGTAGAAAAGGAACTACAAAATATGCGACCATATGCCGAAGCATTTGCAGCTTGGGAAGCTTCAGGACGTGATAGTGAGCGGTTGTTGCATGGAGATGATTTACGCAATGCCTTAACGTGGGCAAATGGGAGAAGTTTGAGTGATAAAGATTATCAGTTTTTGGTGGCTAGTCAAGAATTGGAACTAACACAGGTGCAGCAGAGAACAGAAATCGCTTTGCAGCAAGAGAAACAAGCGCAAGAGAATTCACAAAAAGCCCAACGAAAAGCCAAGCGCAGCGCACGTCTTACCTTTGCCTCAATGATTGCAAGCTTAACGATGGGTGCGATTACGATTATTTTAACTCCCGGACCTCTAGCAATTTTGTTAAATAATATAGCGTTCCAATTTTACTATGATGGTCATCTAAAAACAGCCGAAAAGGTTTATGACTTAGCACTCTTAATTAAACCAGGCTACACACAAGCTCTTTATAATCAAGGAAGAATTTACGAAAAGCTGCAAGATTTTAATAGCGCCTACAATAATTACGAAACTGCCAAAGACCAAAAGTTTCCTCAAGCATACAGTGAATTAGCTCGCCTGTACATTCGTGATAAAAAATATCCCCGAGCTGTTGCCATACTTTCAGATGGTTTAAAACTGCCTCTAACAGACCGAGAAGAGTATGCTATGTTGAAAAACTTAGGTTGGGCGCGATTGGAACTAGCGCGACAGGGGAAAGAAACTTATGAGCAAGCAGAAGTTCCCCTACGTCAAGCGATCGCTTTAAGTTTAAAAGACGAGTATGGTTCCCCACATTGTTTGTTGGCTCAAGTCCTTGAAGGCAGAACTATAAAGTCAGAATCCCTTGCACAATGGCGTAAATGCCTTGAATTTGGAGACCCCGACCACCCCGATGAGCGTAACTGGATTAAAGATGCACAAAAGCGTGTCCAAGCAAATGTAGCAAATTGATGCCGTTTACCTCAGTAAATATGTATAAAAAGTCTTATTCTCAAAATCTCCCTCGATACGTAATTTTACTTTAATAGTCAGACAATTTTTTCATTTTAATCCCAGAAAATACTCAAATTATTGAACTAATCTCCGGAATGTAAGTTCTAAGTATTGAATAAACTTGTGTAAAAATTGAAAATATGTGGAATTTATGATGCTTAAAAACTCACAAATTACAGCATTTGCATTAACACTGACATCTTTATTTGTCGCAATTACTACAAACGTTGCTGATGCAGGGCAGACTACCGAAGGTGCAGCATCTATAATAAACCAATCTGGGCAAGGAAACCCAGAACCCTTAGAGAAACCATGCAACAAGCCAAAGATATGTCCAATTTGTACTGGTTCTGGCTGTGTTTTCCCACCTCAACGTCCTCCCATTCCAATTACTCGTTCTGAACTTAATGAAGTCACGAATGCCGTCGCAATCGAAAAACTTGAAGCGCTGAAAGCTTCAGGACAAGCAACCAACGATGATTACATACTTTTGGGTTATTTCTATAGTCTAGAGAAAAAATACGACAAGTCAGAGGCTAATTATCTCACAGCTTTAAAACTCGCTACTGATGATGGTAGAAAAGCCATCATCGAACAAGAACTCAAAAAAGTCCGTGATGTAATGCGAGAACCTCAATTAGGTGGCGAAACTAAACCATAACCAAGGAGTAGTCGCAGTTTTGAGGAAAGCACCTTTTCTCGTTTTTAATTCAAACTAAAAAGCGCCCCCCGGTTGACCAGGAGGCGCTTTTCTATTCAGCTAAGACTTGAAGATTAACCGTTGATAGCAGGTGCAGTCAATGCTACAGGTGCTACGTCTAATGCAGCCAAATCTAGAGGGAAGTTGTGAGCGTTGCGCTCGTGCATTACTTCCATACCCAGGTTAGCGCGGTTGATTACGTCAGCCCATGTGTTGATTACGCGACCGCTAGAATCAATCACTGATTGGTTGAAGTTGAAACCGTTCAGGTTGAACGCCATCGTGCTTACACCTAAAGAGGTGAACCAGATACCAACTACAGGCCATGCTGCTAAGAAGAAGTGCAAAGAGCGGCTGTTGTTGAAGGAAGCGTATTGGAAAATCAAGCGACCGAAGTAACCGTGTGCTGCAACAATGTTGTAGGTTTCTTCTTCTTGACCGAATTTGTAACCGTAGTTTTGTGATTCGGTTTCGGTGGTTTCACGCACCAAAGAAGAAGTTACGAGTGAACCGTGCATTGCAGAGAATAAGCTTCCGCCGAATACACCAGCTACACCTAATTGGTGGAAGGGGTGCATCAAGATGTTGTGTTCTGCTTGGAACACAATCATGAAGTTGAAGGTTCCGGAGATACCCAAAGGCATACCGTCAGAGAATGAACCTTGTCCGATTGGGTAGATCAAGAATACTGCGGTTGCTGCTGCTACGGGGGCACTGAATGCGAGGCAGATCCAAGGACGCATACCTAAGCGGTAGGATAGTTCCCATTCACGACCGAGGTAGCAGAATACGCCGATTAGGAAGTGGAATACTACCAATTGGTAAGGACCGCCGTTGTACAACCATTCATCTAAGCTAGCTGCTTCCCAAATTGGGTAGAAGTGCAAGCCGATTGCGTTAGAAGAAGGTACAACTGCACCGCTTATGATGTTGTTTCCGTAAATCAATGAACCTGCTACGGGTTCGCGGATACCATCAATGTCTACTGGAGGTGCTGCGATGAACGCAATAATGAAGCAGGTGGTAGCGGCTAAGAGGGTGGGGATCATCAATACGCCGAACCAGCCGATGTATAGGCGGTTTTCGGTGGAGGTGATCCAGCTACAGAACCGTTCCCATACGCTGGCGCTTTCGCGACGCTGTAAAGTTGTGGTCATGAGTTTATGATTGCTTTGTTTTTTGATATTGAGTAGGTGAGATTGCCTACCTGTTTATTAGATTAAAGGAATAGTTGAGATTTGTAAACATTTTTTACTTAAGTATCTATTATATGAATTATCTGTTTTTCTTATATAAGCTAGAGACGCAGTGAATTGCGCCTCTATAGCTGCATTAACCAGGGGGCCAAGTCATTTGGCGTCCTCCTAAAATGTGTAAATGTAAATGATAGACACTTTGACCGCCATCAGAATTTGTGTTGATGACAACGCGATAACCGTTGGTGAGTCCAGCTTCTTGGGCAACGCGCTTTGCCGTTAATAAAAGATGCCCCAAAAGGTCGCGATCGCTTTCTTCGGCATCAGCCAGTTTGACAATAGGTTTTTTGGGGATGACAAGGATGTGAATCGGTGCTTGGGGTTGAACATCTTTGAATGCCAGTGCTAAATCATCCTCATAAACAATGTCTGCCGGAATTTCTCGACGGATAATTTTACCGAAAATCGTGTCTTGATTTGTCATGTGCGATTTGTGATTTGTCATTTGCCAATTGTCAATGATAAGACAGACGAATCACCAAGGACAAAGATTATGCTTGCGAGAGTTTGGAGTGCATCAATTGTCGGCATCGACGCCGTTAAGGTGGGTGTAGAAGTCGATGTATCGGGGGGATTGCCGGGAATTGTCGTCTTAGGATTGCCCGACGCTGCTGTACAAGAATCAAAAGAAAGAGTAAAAGCAACTTTGAAAAATGCTGGTTTTGCCTTTCCGATGCGAAAAATTGTCATAAATCTTACCCCGGCTGATTTACGCAAAGAAGGTCCCTGTTTTGATTTGCCTATCAGTGTGGGCATTTTGGCAGCTTCGGAACAAGTCAACGCTGAATTGTTGGGAGATTATCTTTTTTTAGGAGAAGTTTCGCTGGATGGAAATTTACGCGCTGTTGCGGGTGTTTTACCCATCGCTGCGACTGCTGAAAAGATGGGAATTGCAGGTTTGGTTGTCCCGGCTGATAATGCACAAGAAGCTGCTGTGGTTGAAGGATTGAAGGTTTATGGATTTAATAATATATCTGATGTAGCGAATTTTTTAAATAATCCAGGTTCTTATAAACCTGTGCAGTTTGATAGTACACCGGAGACATCACCTGCAAAGCCTTCAGATTCGTTTAGCAGTGATGATTTAAAGGATGTTAAAGGACAAGCACATGCGCGTCGTGCTTTAGAAATTGCCGCAGTCGGGGGACACAATTTAATTTTTGTTGGACCGCCTGGTAGTGGTAAAACGATGTTAGCTAGACGCTTACCGACGATTTTACCACCTTTAGTTTTCGCTGAGGCTTTGGAAGTGACGCGGATTCATTCGGTGGCTGGGTTGTTGAAAAATCGCGGCAGTTTAGTACGCGATCGCCCTTTTCGCAGTCCCCACCACTCAGCTTCTGGTCCCTCCTTAGTTGGTGGTGGTAGTTTTCCCCGTCCTGGCGAAATATCTTTAGCACACAGAGGCATTCTTTTTCTCGACGAATTAACGGAATTTAAACGTGATGTCTTAGAATTTCTGCGTCAACCTTTGGAAGATGGCTATGTAACGATTTCCCGGACGAAACAATCGGTAATGTTTCCCGCGCAGTTTACATTGGTGGCAAGTACCAATCCTTGTCCTTGCGGTTATTATGGCGATACTGTCCAACAGTGTACCTGTTCGCCACGACAAAGAGAACAATATTGGGCAAAGCTTTCGGGTCCGTTGATGGATAGAATTGATTTGCAAGTTGCGGTTAATCGCTTGAAACCAGAGGAAATTACTCAACAACCAACAGGAGAATCATCGGCAATTGTACGTCAACGGGTGCAACAAGCACGGTCAAGAACTGCAAGCCGATTTAAAGATGAACTCAATCTGCGTTGCAATGCACATATGCAGAGCGGTCATCTTCAAAAATGGTGTAAATTAGATGATGTTAGTCGCAATTTGTTAGAAGGCGCAATTAAGAAATTAGGCTTATCGGCAAGAGCAAGCGATCGCATTCTCAAAGTAGCACGAACAATTGCAGATTTGGCGGGAGATGATGACCTGAAGGCAAATCATGTGGCAGAAGCAATTCAGTATCGCACCATAGATAGAATGCAATGATTTCGTTACTGGCATTGCATAACCGTGCGATTAATCGTAGAGACGTTTCGGCGAAACTCTCTACAATATGTTAAATTTTTGGCGTATATTAGACATCTGGGAAAATGAATTATGCATCACCCGAAACTTTTGGTAGAGACAATTCATGAATTGTCTCTACATAATTTATGGAGATGTCTATTGTATTTATCATCCCATAAAGCAATGCAATGCCTCGTTACTTTTAAGCCTTTAACAAAGATTCTGCCCCATCAATCCAAATTGGTGTACCGGTGATGTGACTAGAAGCATCTGATGCTAAAAATAACACTAATTGTGCTACTTGCTCAGATGTTCCTGGTTTGCCATCAGTCAAAGGAATCTTACCTTCAGGAAACTCAACTGGTTCTTGAATATGCTCTAAATCTCTTTTTTCAGTGTTTTCGTCAATATTAGTTTCAATTGCCCCAGGACAAACTACATTAACACGAATGCGGTCTTTAGCAAGTTCTAAAGCAATCATTTTGGCGAAAGCTACTTGTGCGGCTTTGGAACAAGAATAAGCAGTCGCACCAGTATTACTAAAAATGCGTGTCCCGTTGACAGAAGAAGTAATAACAATCGATCCACCCTGCTTTTTCAAGTAAGGTACAGCATACTTAACTGTTAAAAAAGTTCCTTTAAGATTGATGTTTATTGTTTTGTCCCATTCTTCGGGTGTCAATTCATCTATAGGTGCCCAGACACCATTAATTCCAGCGTTGGCAAATACAATATCTAAGCGTCCCCACTTATCTACAATTTGCTGAATTGCTTGTTGCATTTCTTCTGGATGCGAAATATCGGCAATTAGTGGAATTGCTTCGCCATTATCGCTTTCAATTTGAGCAACTGTTTCTTCAAGTTCTTCCTTTGTACGTCCTAATGCAGCAACTTTAGCACCTTCTTTAGCAAACAACTTTGCCGCTGCCTTGGCAATGCCGGAACCTGCTCCTGTCACCAATGCTACTTTATTTGTAAGTTGCATAAATATTTTATTTACGAATTGGGCATTATTAATCGTTAGTTGGATAAAATCCTACTAACCACATCTTTTCCTTTAGTTATTTAACAGAAAGCGGAAGCATTAGTCATACTGCTATTGGCAGAAAGCGTTTCTCTACCTAATGGCATAAAATTTGCAGCACTGCTGAATTGAGGTAAGAATTAAGATGTAGAGACATAACAGTTTGGTATTACATAAATTTTGCGTCATAAATCAAATCAGCAACGCCAAACGATGCCCAGAAACCCGGTTTCTCCAAGAAACCGGGTTTCTAACTATGCTGAGATAGTCTTTTTCAGTTTTGCTTTAGTAGCAACGGCAACTAAGGCAGATAAAAAAAGTAAAGCCGGACTAGTTGATGGTTCAGGTACTGAAACTTTCACCTGACTTCTTCTAACTTGGATGAAAGTTAAATTTGTTGGAGTGGCAAAAGAGCGTTTTAAAGAACCTTCAAACAAAGCTGTCGCAAATTCTGCGTTGCCACCAAAATTAAATTGAGTATCTTGATTAGATAAAGTGAAATTTTCACTTTTTTGACTTGTAATAAAATCCTTGTCATTGAAAGAATTTACATTTGCCGTCAAAGAGAAAAAGTCTAAAGGAGTTTTTTTAATGCTAGACGTAGTGTCAGATAACAACTGAGTAAAAAAGTCATCTAAAAGATTTTGTTCGGCGATGTCAGTTGTGTCAAATAATAAAAAAGAAATATCTGCACTTGCCTTGGCATTCTCTGCTGGTTCATCTATTGATGTTTCCAAGTCAAAAAATGCTGTAAAGTCTATAGAAAAAGATTCACCAGCATCTGCAAAAAAGTTACCTAAAACTTTACCATCAGCGTCTGCCAATCCTAAATAATTTTTATTTTCACCAAAGGCTTGACTTAAAGATTTATTAATTACTTCTGGTGGTTCGAGGAGAAAATCTATGATTGCATTATTAGTGGCTGATACCTCGCCATTTAGTGAGATGTTAGCATTATTTTTAGTTGCAGTTACTTCCGGGTCAAGACTAAAGTTTTTTAAATAAAATTCTCCTTGAGATAAAGCGAGTGTAGCAGCTTGACTGGGTGAGGTTACTAAGCTAGAAGTAGCTATCAAAGGAGTAACCAATAGAAAAAAGCGCTGAGTAAATCCCAAAGTACGCATGATAAGTTTATGATTGTATACTGATATCTACTGATTTAGTCAAGTAATGAGCCACCCTGTAAATCTTTGTCATCAGTAGTATTGCGGTTATTACAATCTACATCTAGTTTTGCGCTGTTTACGGAAAATTTAAAAAATTATACAGATAAACGAGAATTCAGGAGTCTAATTGTATTCAACAACAGTTCTGCCTCAAGGACGCGAGAAAAACGCCTTCTGGCAGATGTGGCGGCTTGAGAGATTGGGTATCAATTAAGTCTAAGGCAAGCTATATACTGGCAAAAGGAGACTTGTTGATGAATGTGAAGGGAATTTTGGGGCTATTCCAAGAGACATTTCAAGAATGGAATAATGATAAAGCCTCGCGGTTATCGGCAGCATTAGCTTATTACACGATATTTTCCATTGCACCGTTGCTAATTATTGTAATTGCGATCGCTGGTGCAGTATTTGGCGAAGAAGCCGCAAGTGGTCAAATTTTCGCACAAATTCAAGGTTTAGTTGGCGAAGCAGGGGCAAAAGTCATCCAGGAAGCAATTAAAAATGCTAGTCAACCAAAACAAGGTACGATCGCTTCCATCATTAGTATCGTCGTTCTGCTATTTGGTGCTACTGGTCTATTTACTGAACTACAAGATGCTTTAAATACAATTTGGGAAGTGCAGCCGAAACCAGGACGCGCTGTAAAAAACATGGTTCGCAATCGGTTTTTGTCGTTTGCGATGGTGCTGGGTATCGGCTTTTTACTTCTCGTGTCGCTGGTAATTAGTGGAGTGTTGGCAGCATTGGTAGGTTACTTTAACAACTTGATACCGGGTATTGATTTTATCTGGCAGATAGTTTATTTCTTACTTGGTTTTGCAATCAGTACTGTGCTGTTTGGGCTAATATTTAAAGTTCTACCAGATGTAAAAATTACTTGGAGTGATGTTTGGATTGGAGCTGCTATCACTTCACTATTATTTTCCTTCGGTAGGTTTGTTTTAGGGCAATATTTAGGAAACGGCAGTTTCGGTTCAACTTACGGTGCGGCTGGTTCTTTGATAGTTGTCATCGCTTGGGTTTATTATGCTGCCCAGATTCTCTTTTTTGGTGCTGAGTTTACCCAAGTTTACGCCAGAAGATACGGTTCGCAAATTGTCCCGGCTGACAATGCTATCCCCATGACTGATAAAGCTCGCGCTAATCTAGGACTAAAATCCAAGCATAGTGAACAACCATCTGCGAGGAAAAAAAATTCTAATTTTATTAATCGCCTATTTGGGAAACTGACACAAGGCAAGCGCTTAAAAAGGAGAAACAGAAATCAGTGATTTTCATAACAAAGGCTAAAAATTTATGTTTGCCCACCTGATAGTGATAATGCACAGATGGTTCTCAGTCAATTGGCAAGCAATTTTTGTCCCCAGCATGAGCGTGGTGGAACTGATTGTTAGAGGTTCGCTGGTATACCTGTCACTGTTCTCAGTGTTACGCTTTCTCCCCAGCAGACAAATGGGAACGCTAGGAATTCCCGATTTGCTGGTGGTCGTATTATTTGCTGAAGCTGCCCAAAATGCGATGGCTAGCACTTATACATCAATTACCGAAGGAGCCATTTTAGTAGGAACTGTTATTTTTTGGAGCTATTTGCTCAACTGGTTAGGCTACAAAATTCCCAAGTTTCAACAGTTTCTTAATCCCCCACCTTTACTACTTGTAAAAAATGGACGTCTGATATTGCGGCATCTGGAACGCGAACTAATTACAGAAGAAGAGTTGATGAGCCAATTACGTCAGCAGGGTGTAGAGTTTTTAGCTGATGTGAAAAAGGCGTATTTAGAAGCTGATGGTAGCATTAGTATCATTACATTTGATGAAAAAAGCAGTTCTTTACCTCAACACAAAGTAGATAAGACTGTAGTATAAGTGAATATATTTATAGATAATGTATAACTTAAATTAGTACTAGTCCGTTCTTGGCGCTTAAGTGATGTTTTCTTCTACAACACTTTTACTGTAAAACTGTAAAATATGACGGTTGAACTCTGTGGCAGTCTGTGATTGAGCGTTATACCTTGCCGGAAATGGGCAATTTGTGGACGGAAGCTTATAAGTTAAAAACCTGGTTGCAAGTAGAAATCGCTGTTTGTGAGGCTCAAGCTGAGTTGGGTTACATTCCCACAGAAGCGGTTGAGGAAATTAAGGCAAAGGCGAATTTTGACCCAAAGCGAGTGCTAGAAATTGAAGCCGAAGTCCGCCATGATGTGATTGCTTTTTTAACAAACGTAAATGAATATGTTGGCGATGCAGGACGTTATATTCACTTAGGTTTGACTAGTTCGGATGTGCTGGATACGGCTTTAGCTTTGCAATTGGTAGCAAGTCTTGATTTGTTGTTGCAATATGTGGAAGATTTAATTGTTACCATTCGCCAAAAGGCAACAGAACATCGTTATACGGTGATGGCTGGACGATCGCACGGTATTCATGCTGAACCAATCACTTTTGGTTTTAAGCTGGCTGGATGGTTGGCAGAAGTGTTGCGTCACCAAGAACGCTTGAAAATTCTCAAAGGAACGATCGCTGTGGGGAAAATCTCCGGTGCGGTGGGAACTTATGCTAACATCGATCCGCGTGTGGAAGCGATCGCTTGTTCTAAGTTGGGACTCACACCCGATACCGCATCAACTCAAGTTATTTCACGCGATCGTCATGCCGATTATGTCCAACAATTAGCTTTACTCGCTGCCTCCATCGAACGTTTTGCCGTGGAAATTCGCAACTTACAAAGAACAGACGTTCTCGAAGTTGAAGAATTCTTCTCCAAAGGGCAAAAAGGCTCTTCAGCTATGCCACACAAGCGTAACCCCATCCGTTCCGAACGATTAACCGGAATGGCACGCATTATCAGAAGTCATACTGTGGCAGCTTTGGAAAACGTCGCACTTTGGCATGAACGCGACATTTCCCACAGTTCCGTTGAGCGGGTAATGTTTCCCGATGCTTGCATTTTGACACATTTCATGCTAAAAGAAACCATCGACTTGGTGAAAAACCTGCTGGTTTATCCTGAGAACATGGAAAGAAATCTCAACTGCTATGGTGGTGTGGTCTTTAGTCAGAAAGTGCTACTTGCTTTAATAGAAAAAGGAATGAAGCGAGAAGAAGCTTATAAAATTGTCCAAGAAAGCGCTCACGCAGCTTGGAATAAACCAGAAGGCAATTTTCACGATTTAATTAGCAAAGAACCTCGCGTTACCGAGAAGTTATCGTCGGCAGAAATTGCCGAATGTTTCGATCCACAGCAGCATCTGAAGCATTTAGAGGAGGTTTACCAACGGTTGGGTATTTAGAGTTGTTAGTTGTTGGTGGTTAGTGGTTAGTTGTTAGTTGTTAGTGGTTAGTTGTTAGTTGTTGGTGGTTAGTTGTCAAAAATTACTACTATCCACTATCCACTATCCACTATCCACTAACTCCTACTCCCTTCCCGCTATAAAATTACTTATCTTCTTTTCCTTCCTCCTTCGTGTCCTTCGTGTCTTCGCGGTTCGTTAAATAGGTATTCTTTGAGCGGGAAGGGAGTAACTCCTAACTCCTAACTCCTAACTCCTAACTTTTAGCAAAGGTGTTACATTGCTTAGGATCGCCGGTTTGGATACCTTGCTTAAACCAGCGCACTCGTTGCGCCGAGGAACCGTGCGTAAAAGATTCTGGTACAATATAACCTCTAGCTTGTTCTTGTAAGCGATCGTCGCCAATGCTACTCGCTGCATTTAGCGCTTCTTCGATGTCGCCTTCTTCAAGAATTTGCCGCGATCGCTCGGCACGATTTGCCCAAACTCCGGCAAAACAATCTGCTTGTAATTCCAACCTGACAGAAAGCTGATTCGCTTCTACTTCACCGACCTGGTTCTGCAATGCTCGAACTTTATCGGAAATACCGAGTAAATTTTGAACATGATGCCCAACTTCGTGAGCAATTACATATGCTTGGGCAAAATCTCCTGGTGCTTGGTATTTATTTTTTAGATCGCGGTAAAAACTCAAGTCAATATAGACTTTTTCATCTCGCGGACAGTAAAATGGACCAACTGCTGATCGCGCAAATCCACAAGCGGACTTAACGGCATCTGAATAAAGAACTAATTTCGGTTCTACGTAAGTGTTTCCCTGTTCTCGAAATATACTGCTCCATGTATCTTCTGTATTAGCTAGCACCACAGAGACAAAATCAGCCATTTGGTCTTGACCTTGTGTTGTTCGAGGTGATTCAGTAGTCGGGCGATCGCTTTGTGCGTTATCCTGTTGCCAAATCACACTCGGATCGCCACCTAGAAGCGCTACCACGAGCGATAAAATCACTGCTCCAATACCCCCACCCACCACAGGAGCGGAAATCCGCGAGCCACGCCGATCTTCTACGTTCTCGCTCCGACGACCGATTTGCCAGCGCATAATTACTGCTTAGGAAAGTTACATATATTGCACAGCTTTAATTAGGTAGGAGAAAATCTTTACCAGTCTTTCAGCTATGTAACTAAGACTTTACTCGTTTAATGCATTGAAATCTTCTACCTGTAGATTAACTGCGAACGCAGAATAGTAAGCCTTAATGAATAATTTTTGTAGAGCGATCGCCTGAATTGGGAATATTAAATAAGCAACAGTATCATTGCTCTTCCCAAATTATACGGAACTCAAGATACCTTGTGCGTTGTGGTACTATTCGCTTTTAACGCTCCTTGGCAAGGAGGATTAATTGCTTTATTGCTGTTATGGTTTGCCATTCGTAGTGCTAAACAGTGGTATAGCTGGTATTACCAAGGTAAAAGGTGAGCCAAGTAAGGTGAAGCAGCCCCCTCAGGAGCGGTTGGCATCGAACGCTCTTTGCGTCTGGTGACAGGAGATGGGGGACTGCACCAAGCCTTTATTGTGGACGGGTTTCCACAGCAGTAAGCAGCCAGCGTGTCAAAAGCGGGTTTCCCGACAGTCACGCGAAGCCGCGTCAAGTGGCGAGGAGCGAAGGGTAAAAGGCAATTTTTACCTTTTATCTTTTATCTTTTACAAAATACCTATCATGTGCAGCAGACCGCGACCAGTAATTAGCTCGATAATTAAGGCAATAAAGCCAAGCATGGCGATACGACCATTCCACACTTCGGCGCTAGTAGTCATACCCCATTCCCAACGCTCTGGTGGATAAATTCTCACCTTTTTCTTCATCTGATTAACTTGTGAAAGCTTCAGACTGGGAGATTCGAGTGCATCTAGAACTAAATCTGCCAAAGCTCTAATAAACAATGGATGAGTATTGGGAGCAGGTACGCGCCGGAAGTTTTCAATTCCCGATTCCTCTGCGACTTCTCGATACTCAATATCAATTTCTTGTAACGTCTCGATGTGTTCTGAGACAAAACTGATAGGTACAACGACCAAATCCTTCACGCCTGTTGCCCCTAGTTCTTTAAGGGCATCTTCAGTATAAGGTTGCAGCCATTCTACTGGACCGACGCGACTTTGGTAAGCTAAAGTGTGTTCATTTGGTCGATTGAGGGTCTGCATGATTAAGGCAGTACATTCCTCAATTTCTTGCTGGTAGGGGTCGCCTGCTTCTTCAACGTAGTTTTTAGGAACACCATGAGCGCTGAAGAAGACATGAACAGAGTCGGGATTGGGAAATTGATCGAGTTCCTGAGCTATCAGTTCTGCCATTGCTTGCAGGTAGCTTGGTTGTTTGTACCAAGAGGGAATGACCTTGTATTCAATCGGCTGAAGTTTTGGGTCTTGTTGCCAGAGTTTATCTAACAGCCGAAAGCTGGAACCACTGGTACTGATGGAAAATTGGGGATAAAGAGGTAGAATTACTAGATGTTCGATGTTGTCTTGAGTAAGTTGAGCGATCGCTTCTTCGGTGTAAGGATGCCAATAACGCATTCCTACATATATGTTCGCTTCTTGCCCCAAAGCTTGCAATTGTTCTTTTAAAGCTTCTCCTTGCGCTTCGGTGATCCGCCGCAATGGAGAACCGCCGCCAATTTGCTTGTAGTTTTCTTGAGATTTTTGGGTTCGCCTTGACGCAATCAACCATGCCAAGGGTCTTTGCAACCAACTAAAGGGTAGGCGAATAATTTCTGGATCGGAAAACAGGTTATACAGAAATGGTCCAACATCTTCCAATTTATCTGGACCGCCCAGATTGAGTAATAATACGCCTACACGATCCATAGCAATTACAGTCCCCCAATCTTTTCAGATTTTTTACTAATGTTAACAATATATCTTTATTAAATATAAAGGCTAACGGGGAGGGTGGAAACAGTGGCAACAATTTTCAGAGATTGGAGTTACCGCTATCAATGGTTATATGATGCTATATCTCGCTTGGCGGCTTTAAGCGTCGGTGGTGAAGCGCGTTTCCGACAGCTTGCATTGCACAGGCTAACGATTGAATCAGATACTAAAGTTTTAGATTTGTGTTGCGGCAGCGGTCAAGCGACGCAAGTATTAGTCAAATATTCACAAAATGTAACAGGACTCGATGCTTCACCGCTATCCTTAAAACGAGCAAGGCAGAATGTGCCGCAAGCGCAGTATGTGGAAGCTTTTGCAGAGAAAATGCCATTTGCAGATAATCAGTTTGATGTTGTGCATACTAGCGTAGCCTTACACGAAATGCAGTCTGGGCAATTGCGACAAATAATTAAAGAAGTTTATCGAGTGCTAAAACCAGGTGGGGTATTTACATTAGTAGATTTTCATAATCCCACCAACCCGCTATTCGTGCCTGGGTTGTCGCTGTTTTTGCTATTGTTTGAGACAGAGACAGCTTGGCAGTTGTTGAAAACCGATTTACCTGAATTGTTGACACAGACAGGATTTCGAGAATGCGATCGCACTTTAACTGCTGGTGGAAGTTTGCAATTAATCAAAGCGATAAAATAGCTCGTAGTAAGCGATTTATCGCTTAAAAAGCGCCCCCCGGTAAACCGGAGGGCGCTCTTAATTCAACTTAATCTGTGAAGATTAACCGTTGATAGCAGGTGCAGTCAATGCAACAGGAGCTACATCACTAGCAGCCAAATCAAGAGGGAAGTTGTGAGCGTTGCGCTCGTGCATTACTTCCATACCCAGGTTAGCGCGGTTGATTACATCAGCCCATGTATTGATTACGCGACCTGACGAATCAATTACTGATTGGTTGAAGTTGAAACCGTTCAGGTTGAACGCCATCGTGCTTACACCCAAAGAGGTGAACCAGATACCAACTACAGGCCATGCTGCTAAGAAGAAGTGCAAAGAACGGCTGTTGTTGAATGAAGCGTATTGGAAAATCAAGCGACCGAAGTAACCGTGTGCTGCAACAATGTTGTAGGTTTCTTCTTCTTGACCGAATTTGTAACCGTAGTTTTGTGATTCGGTTTCGGTGGTTTCACGCACCAACGAAGAAGTTACTAGAGAACCGTGCATTGCACTGAACAAGCTTCCGCCGAATACACCAGCTACACCTAATTGGTGGAAGGGGTGCATCAAGATGTTGTGTTCTGCTTGGAACACAATCATAAAGTTGAAGGTTCCGGAAATACCCAAGGGCATACCGTCAGAGAATGAACCTTGTCCGATTGGGTAAATCAAGAATACTGCGGTTGCTGCTGCTACGGGGGCACTGAATGCGAGGCAGATCCAAGGACGCATACCTAAGCGGTAAGAAAGTTCCCATTCACGTCCTAAGTAGCAGAATACGCCGATTAGGAAGTGGAATACTACCAATTGGTAAGGACCACCGTTGTACAACCACTCATCTAAGCTAGCTGCTTCCCAAATTGGGTAGAAGTGCAAGCCGATTGCGTTAGAAGAAGGTACAACTGCACCGCTTATGATGTTGTTTCCGTAAATCAAGGAACCTGCTACGGGTTCGCGGATACCATCGATATCTACTGGAGGTGCTGCGATGAACGCAATGATGAAGCAGGTGGTAGCGGCTAGCAGGGTTGGAATCATCAATACGCCGAACCAGCCGATGTATAGGCGGTTTTCGGTGGAGGTTATCCAGTTGCAGAACCGTTCCCATACACTGGCGCTTTCGCGTCTTTGTAAAGTTGTGGTCATGAGTTTATGATTGCTAGATGTGTATGAAATATGCAGGTAGGTTTTTTTTACCTGTTACTAAACATAGTAGAACTAATATTGAGTTTTGTAAAGTATTTTCAGAAATTTTTTTACAATTAGTGCAGCGTGGCGGCAATCACCATTGGTTATAAAAGGTTAAAAAGCTTACTGTACAAGCTTTTTAACTGCTTTCAAGCACTATAATTTTTCGGCTGATAAAAGCTTGTTTGCGCCAGAGAAGCACAGGTTTGAGGTAATCGGGGACTAATTTATAGATATATCTAAATTAATGCGTCCTGTTTTCTATGCAAATTTCTCATTCACGCACAGTTACTTATAGCCCTGCTTATACAATTGTTCCGACATACGAGTGCTTTAATCGCTGTACCTACTGTAATTTTCGGACAGATTCCGGCAAAAGTCCCTGGATGAGTCTATCAGCCGCAGAAAGTCTTTTAAAACAACTTCAAAACAAAGATGTCTGTGAAATATTGATACTCAGTGGTGAGGTGCATCCCTCTTCGTCGCGACGTCAAGCCTGGTTTCAGCGGATTTATGATTTGTGTGAATTGGCACTTTCAATGGGGTTTCTGCCGCACACCAATGCGGGAGTGCTGAGTTATGAAGAAATGCAAAAATTAAAGACAGTTAATGTATCTATGGGGTTGATGTTAGAGCAATTAAACCCAGTATTGTTAAATACAGTACATAAATACGCACCAAGTAAAGTACCAGAAGTGCGGTTGCAACAATTAGAGTGGGCAGGTGAGTTGCGAATTCCTTTTACAACAGGGTTACTACTGGGAATAGGGGAAACTGAAGATGATTGGTGGGAAACATTAGAAGCTATAACTCGATTGCATCAGCGTTACCATCACATTCAAGAAGTCATCTTGCAACCGCACAGTCCCGGATATCAGCAAACGTTTGATGCACCTGGTTTAGTTCTGTATAAATTACCAGAAGTCGTTTTTAAGGCACGTCAAATTCTCCCGCCAGATATTACCATTCAAATTCCACCGAATTTAGTCAAAGATGACCGATGGTTACTCGCTTGTATGAAAGCCGGGGCGAGGGATTTAGGGGGAATTGGACCAAAAGATGAAGTCAATCCCGATTATCTGCATCTTCAAGTGGAGGCGTTGCAAGAAATTTTACAGCACGCTGGGTGGGAAGTTGTGCCGAGGTTGCCAATTTATCCGCAGTTTGATGATTGGTTATCGGTGGAATTGCTTTCCTCGGTGAAGCGGTGGCGATGCAGCGTCTAGGGCTAAAATATCATTTTTGATTAGAATGGTACGTTTTTATTATTTATACAAATACAACAAAATCTCAAAGATGCATTCGATACTTGAATACGGTTTTTATCCCAGCCGCAGTTTAAGAAATAAAACGAATTATGAGAATTGCTGATTGACACGTACAATCATTGAGGCTGAGTGGTGGTAGTCATAACGAACTAATCAGGCGATGTCTGACGACAAGCCGCTCCGCGTCTACGCTTAACTGAAGCTAAATCTCAATTGCAATTAAATATTTTTAACTTATTTTCTCTCACTTGTTTGGTTTGCACTTCTTTGACTCGACAAATTTCTCTTTTTTTCGACTACATACTCCAAAAAATGCCTCATCTGTGGCAATCTGGGAAACAGAGATTTTTTTAATCTGATATTTTAGCTACAGCAAATTTATCTAAGAGGTTATGCAAACCTTACCAACACTTACTACTTCAAACACCGCATCCAGTCAAGCCACTTTTGACACAACTATTAAACGGCGCAAAACCCGTCCTGTGAGAGTTGGCAATGTCACTATTGGCGGCGGCTTCCCCGTGGTAGTGCAGTCGATGATTAATGAAGACACACTTGATATTGATGGTTCTGTAGCAGCAATTCGGCGTTTGCACGAAATTGGCTGTGAAATTGTCCGAGTCACAGTACCAAGTATGGCTCATGCGAAAGCATTGGCAGAAATTAAACAAAAATTAATTAAAACTTACCAAGACGTACCCATCGTTGCTGATGTGCATCACAATGGCATGAAAATTGCTTTGGAAGTCGCCAAACACATAGAAAAAGTGCGGATTAATCCTGGTTTATATGTGTTTGAAAAGCCAAATGCGAATAGAAGCGAATTTTCCAAAACGGAATTTGATGAAATCGGCGAAAAAGTGCGCGAAACTTTAGAACCTCTAGTAGTTTCTTTGCGCGACCAAGGTAAATCAATGCGAATCGGCGTAAATCACGGTTCCCTAGCCGAAAGGATGCTATTTACCTACGGGGACACGCCAGAAGGAATGGTAGAATCTGCCCTAGAATTCATTCGCATCTGTGAATCTTTGGATTTTCATAATTTGGTTATTTCCATGAAAGCTTCACGAGTGCCGGTGATGGTAGCCGCATATCGCTTGATGGCAAAGCGCATGGACGAACTCGGTATGGATTATCCTTTGCATTTGGGTGTAACAGAAGCTGGTGATGGCGAATACGGACGGATTAAGTCCACTGCGGGTATTGCCACCTTGCTAGCTGATGGCATTGGCGATACAATTCGCGTCTCTTTAACTGAAGCACCAGAAAAAGAAATTCCCGTCTGTTACAGCATCTTGCAAGCTTTAGGATTGCGAAAAACGATGGTGGAGTACGTCGCGTGTCCTTCTTGCGGACGTACTTTGTTTAATTTAGAAGAAGTGCTGCACAAAGTCCGGGAAGCAACAAAACACCTAACTGGGCTAGATATTGCTGTTATGGGTTGCATTGTCAATGGTCCGGGAGAAATGGCTGATGCTGACTATGGTTATGTCGGCAAGACTCCTGGATATATTTCTCTCTATCGAGGGAGAGAAGAAATCAAAAAAGTACCAGAAGATAAAGGTGTAGAGGAGTTAATTAATTTGATTAAAGCAGACGATCGCTGGGTAGAACCGTAAATAAATTAGAGGCTAGGGGTTAGAGGCTAGGGGCTAGTTGAAATAAATTCTTAAATACTAATCCCAGTCCCTAATCCAAGCGTCGCTAGTCCCTAGAAAAACCGGATTGCAAATGATTTTTCTGAAAGAAGAATACATGCCCGGTCTTTACTGTGATACCCTGTGTTAGATTGAGCATACTGAATATATTTTTTCCTTAGCCTTTGCAGCTGTCATTATGGTGATTACAAGAAATGGACTTGTTTTGGGTGCTACGGCAGTAACGCTATCCACAATTGCTGTTACTAGTCTTGGCGCTCATTACTCCCAAGGACAGGCTTTACTTAAAGAAATTAAAGTATTTAAAGAAAGTCCCAAAGAATTGGTAGATGAAGTTTGGCAAATTGTTCAACGCCAATACGTAGACGGTACTTTTAATAAGTTAGATTGGCAGGCTGTTCGTCGTGAGTACTTGAGCAAGTCCTACACCAACAAGCAAGAAGCTTACAAGTCCATCCGGGAAATGCTGAAAAAGCTAGATGACCCCTACACCCGGTTTATGGACCCAGAGGAGTTCAAGAATATGCAAGTGGACACCTCTGGCGAATTGATAGGCATAGGTATCACAATAAGTCAAGATGAAAAAACGAAGCAGTTGGTTGTGATTGCCCCGATTGAGGATACACCCGCTTTTAAGGCTGGAATTCTGGCAAAGGATAAGATCCTCAAAATTGACGGTAAATCGACTAAGGGAATGGATACCACTCAGGCAGTATCCTTAATTCGTGGTGAACCAAATACTACCGTAAGTTTAACTGTTGATCGTAACGGTCAACAAAAAGATTTTCAAATTAAACGCGCACGGATTGAAATCCACCCGGTGAAGTATTCCCAAAAGCAAACACCAGCAGGGAACACCGGATACATTCGCTTGAACCAGTTCAGCGCTAATGCGGCTAAGGAAATGCAAAGCGCAATTAAAGATTTAGAAAGCAAAAAGGTTGCTGGCTATGTTCTGGATCTGCGCGGAAACCCAGGCGGTTTATTATTCGCTAGTGTGGACATTGCCCGAATGTTTATAAATAGCGGTACGATTGTCTCAACTATTCCTCGCCAAGGTCCGGCAGAAAAAGAAGTGGCAAACGGACGCGCTTTGACAAATAAACCGCTGGTGGTATTGGTAGATAAAGGTTCCGCTAGTGCTAGTGAAATCCTCTCCGGCGCGTTGCAGGATAATAAGCGTGCTGTTATAGTTGGTACTCAAACCTTTGGTAAAGGTTTGGTACAATCGGTGCGCCCTCTAGACGATGGTTCAGGATTAGCGGTTACGATCGCTAAATATCATACCCCTGATGGTAGAGATATTAATAAGCATGGAATAGACCCAGATGTAAAGGTAGATTTGACTGATGCCCAAAAACAAGAGTTATGGCTGCGCGATCGCGATAAACTTGCGACACTAGCAGATCCGCAATTCGCTAAAGCAGTAGAAGTTTTGGGTAAAGAAATTGCCGGAAAAGGCACTACAAGGGCAGAAAAATGAAATGGGATCGGGGGTAATGGGTAATGGGTAAAAAGAATTTTACCTTTTACCTTTATACTGGTTGACATTTGCCTGAGCGAATTAGCCCAACGCGGCGAGCGATCGCTTCTCCTTCTGATGTAAAGGGTCCCCATTGTTCTATAATTTCTGGATTATCGTCCTCGGTTACTTCAAGGCTTGGGACGATTTCGCAATTTCCGGCAGGGCGCTTGACTATATGCCAAGATTGTGCATTATTCATATGTGATATAAAAATTTTGTTTCTTACAAAAAAGATTTTACGGCATCCTGAAAGCATCTCCACGCTTATAAACCAGATTGCTAAGATCAGCAGTGAGAATCCTATGTTGCTGCTGTTATGCCTTCACCGTTTCCAGGGATGAACCCTTACTTAGAAAATCCTGAACTGTGGTCAGAATGTCATCATTGGATGATCACAGCGATCGCAGAGTTTTTAGTTCCTCAATTGCGACCGAAATACCGAGTAGCGGTTGAAAAACGAGTATATCAAATAACAGATGATAATTCTATTCTAGTTGGTATCCCTGATGTCGCTGTCGGACGTTCTTTAACAACTACAGAAGAATTATCTAATATTGCAGTCGCTTCACCACCTGCAAAACCAGTGATTGTCAACCTTCCCATGTTAGAGGAAGTGCGGGAAGGATATCTAGAAGTGCGGGAAGTCGGAACAGGAGAAGTTGTGACAGCGATTGAGATTCTTTCACCAAAAAATAAGCGTTCAAAAGAAGGAAGAAAAGCTTACGAAAGCAAGCGTCAGCAGGTATTAAATAGCTTGACTCATCTGGTAGAAATTGACTTGCTGCGTAGTGGTGAACCGATGCCAATTTTGGGTAATCAAATTCAGTCAGATTATCGCATTTTAGTAAGTCGCAGCGAATCTCGTCCGAAAGCAGAATTATACCCTTTTGGATTGCAAGAGAAGATTCCAGCTTTTTTGTTACCGCTACATCGAGGCGATCGCGAACCATTAGTAGACTTGCAAGCAGTGATACATGGGATATACGATCGCGCTGGATTTGATTTGGCTATAGATTATACCCGCGAACCAGTTCCACCTCTTGCGGAAGCTGATGTTGCTTGGGCTAATGGATTGTTACAACAGCAAGAATTACGTTAAATCTCTAACCCACTGCCGAAATGCCCTCAGTGTTGGACTTCTGCCTACAGTTCGGCTTTGTTCGACAAACCGGGGAATTGCTTCTAAAATTGGCAAGTTGGGAAAACTAGGACTAATTTCCGACTGTATATATTTGCCATTCTGAAGAAAATTAATTTGTAGCTTACCATCTTCATATCGCCACAGTTCAGGAACTCCCAATGCTTCGTAAGCATTTAGTTGAGTTTTGGAGGTTACATCAACTTCAATCGCTAAATCGGGTGGTGGGTCAATACTCAAGTCGATTTGCTCTTTACCAATCATTCGAGCATGATTTTGAATATAGAAAGAATCATCAGGCTCGACACCAGCAGTCATATCCTCACGTTTAAAGGTGGTTGAGCCAAATGACTCACAGTCAATCTCTAACTCCTCTAGCAGGATTTTTACTAAGTCACCAATAATGACTTTAGCTTTTTCATGCTTGGGTAATGGCATTCTTATCTCCAAAGTTCCCTGACTGTAAGCCAACCGAGCGGCTCGATGGTCGCCAAGTTCTTCAATAATTGCCTCAAATTCCTGCCAGTTGACATTGTGGAAGATGACTCTATGTCCTGGCGGAACACTTAATTGTCGCAATTGAAGTGTTACCATCTAAACCACTTAAATATAAGGTTGAGCTTGCGAAAGTCAGCATAAAGCTATCGTAGCGCTACTACGATAGGGGTAAAATAATCGCACGAGAGTAATCTATTAATGCAATTAGAAATTTATAAAGTCCTAATAGGTTCGATGCGCTTACTTTACTTGAAGAAAAGCTACGAGCTTGTAAGTCATGATTATTTCCAGGCGATCGCCCTAGCGAGTTAGTTTGCCATTGCTGAAGCTACTTGCTGTGAAACGCCACCTACGGCTTTAATTAAATCGGCTCCTTTTTCGCCGATCATAATGGTGGGCGCGTTCGTATTGCCCCCGACTAGAGTTGGCATGATCGATGCATCAACAACCCGCAACCCCGTAACACCGCGTACCCGGAGTTCGGGATCGACAACCGCCATTGGGTCAGTTCCCATTTTGCAAGTGCCGACAGGATGATACCCCGTAACGCAAAATTCCCGGATGTAAGCTTCGAGTGCTTCATCGCTAGTCACCTCAGCACCGGGAGCAATTTCCTCACCTCGAAATTCATCAAAAGCACTTGTATCAAATAATTTACGCATTATTTTCACTCCTTCAATCACCTTTTGCACATCAGATTGACTTTGCAAAAAGTTTATCCGAATAATCGGTGGATCTTTGGGGTCAGGCGATCGCAAACTGACACTCCCAATGTTTTGGGGATGAGTCAAACTGACTGTAACAGTGAATCCCAAACCAGAGAGAGTCTTGCCAGGAGATATCCACAGAATGGGACCGAAGAAAAACTGTAAATCTGGCGCGGCATCCAGATTACCTTCGGTATGCAAAAACAATCCGGCTTCAGCGTTACCATTACTGGTAGTTACTGGGTGTAACCCGGCAATTACCTGGTGTGGCACAGGACTGGCAATTAGCTGGTGTGCCACAGGAACAAGAAAGTGGTCTTGGAGGTTTTGACCGACACCTGGCAAATCAACGACGACAGGAATCCCCATTGCTTGCAGGTGTTCTGCATCGCCAATGCCGGAAAGCATCAGCAGCTTGGGCGAATCGAATGCACCAGCACTTAAAATCACTTCTTTGTTGACTCTGGCTTGGTGCAGCTGACCATGTTGCATATATTCCACCCCAACGGTGCGGGTTCCCTCAAACAACAACCGAGTCACCAACGCTCCAGTCGTTATTGTCAAATTGGGACGCTTGAGAATTGGCACCAGGAATGCAGCAGCAGCACTGTGACGTTTACCATCCTTTACCGTCAACTGATAAATTCCCGCACCTTCTTGCTGTATCCCATTGAAATCAGGATTGTGGTTATATCCGATCGCCACGGCTGCTTCTACAAATCGTTGGGATGCTACACTAGGGGGTTGAATATCGCTCACGCTCAAATCCCCATCAACCCCGTGGTATGCGTCGGCACCGCGTTGCTGGTTCTCAGATTTTTTGAAATAGGGCAATACATCTTGGTACGACCAACCGGGATTCCCCAATTCCTGCCAGTGGTCATAATCGTGATGATTACCCCGGATATAAATCATGGAATTAATCGAACTGCTGCCACCCAAGACTTTGCCACGGGGACAAAAGATTTTACGGTTATTGAGGTACGGTTCTGGTTGGGAGAAATATACCCAGTCTACCTCCGAGCGGGGTAAGTTGGGGGATTCCACCGGGATTTGAATCTCTGGTTTAGTATCCGGGTTGCCAGCTTCGAGTAATAACACGGTTGTTTCCCCGTCTTGTGTCAAGCGGTTGGCGACAACGCAGCCTGCCGAACCCGCACCAATCACAATATAGTTATATTGAGTCATAACATTTTCGCTTGTAAATTCATCTACTTCAAGAACTGCAACTTGAAGAGCTGAATAAAATTGTAAAGTAATTTTAAGTGATAGCGATCGCGGCGGGGAGCATGGCAATTTTGAAAAAAGACGAGAAAAAGTCAAAGGTTTGCTTATCAGAAAATTCTTCCGGAAAATTTAGAATAATGTATTTAAAAATACAGTTAATTAGACAAAAGTCTGGTTTTCAGTTTGTTCTCTAGAGCGATCGCACTCATTTTTCGGTTAGCGTTTCCGTCACCATGCTGGAGTTATTGACTTAGGCTATCCTACACCAGGCAAGAATGAAAGTAGTAAAAATAATTAAGGACACCCATCAGAGAGTATCCCTATGAAAACTTGCTTGATCTCAAACTAATCTAAAATCGAAAATTACTTGCCGTTGCCATTAGTAGTAACGATGCGTTCGGCAAGTTTTTCCGGCACTTCTTGGAGATGGTCATAATTCCAGTGGAAGGAACCGACACCTAAAGTAAGCGATCGCACTATTCCTAAATAATCTACGATGTGATGTATACATTATTAAAAGCAAATTGTGTTGAGCAAAATTCGCAAGCAGATTTATATTGAACCGCGTCAGGAACATCTGCTTTCATGCGATGTCTGACGACAAGCCGCTCCGCGTCTACGCCTAACAAGCTGGTGTAAGTGAAGCAGAAGTTATTCGCTCGTGTATTGACCTTCATCTAGGTGGAATCACTGTACCCCAGATTGATATCGCAGCGTGGGAAGCGGAAAAAGAATTTATAGAAAAAATCAAAACTCGACCTGTTAAACTTGGAGGTCGAGATTGGAAGCGTGAAGAACTCTATGAACAGTAGGGTTTTGCTTGATACTAATGTCCTGGTTTACATTTACGATCCACTTGATACCGCAAAGCAAGAACGTGCGATCGCCTACGGCGGGGCTTTACCCATCGCAGTTGTCGATCAATTAATTCATCCAAGGAGCGATCGCAACTGTTGCGCTAAGATATATAACACGACACTGCAACAGATTAATCATGAAAATCAAGGCGGTTATCTGGCAAGAAGACGGTGTATGGTGTGCTTCTGTACCTGCCTTACTTTGGATGTCACACATGGGGAGAAAGCTACGAACACTTGTTAGAGATGCTTAAAGATGCGATCCAGGGTTGGCTTGAAGTTGCTAGCCAAAAGGAGGAACTTGAAGCCGAAGATAACAGCAGAGGTACGGTGCAATGAGCCAAGTTTTAACGCTGGAATTAAGCGATGAGATGTATACATTCTTAAAGCAACAAGCTGAAGTTGCAGGTGTATCCATATCAGAGTGGATAACCACCTCTCTTGAACAACAGTCCGGTTTACAGAAAAAACAGCAAAATGAGGCAGAAAAAGAAGCTGCACGTCAGCGTTTCCGTCAACATGCTGGAGCTATTGACTTGGGCTACCCTACAGGAGCAGACAATGAAAGCATTGACGCTGATTTGGTCAGAGCATATGGCTTTGAGCAGGAGAAATAAGCTGAGTGCTGCTACTTGATACGTCTGGTCTACTCTGCTACGTCCATCGCAGTGAATCGCAGCATCAAGAAGCAGTGAGGTTTCTAGATTCAACAAGTCGTAGTTTGACTCACAGTTATGTTCTAGCAGAGTTTGTTGCTCTGTCTCTCATCCGTCGTTTTCCGCGTTTGGCTACCCTTACGTTTATTTCCGATTTAATAAAAAATCCGAATATTGAGATTATCTGGGTCGATGAGTCGTTGCATACTGAAGCGGTTGAACTTCTAATAGCGCGACAAGATAAGACGTACTCTTTGTGTGATGCTGTTAGCTTTGTGCTGATGCGTCAGCGTAGCATTAATAAAGCACTAACGACAGATCGCCACTTTGAGCAAGAAGGTTTTCAGCGTTTGCTGCTACCTTAACAATCTAGTTCTAAAAATAATCAAGGACACTCATAAGAGAGTGTCCCTAGGAAAAATTGTTTGATCTCAAACTAATCTAAAATCCAAAATTACTTGCCGTTGCCGTTGCCGTTGCCGTTGCCGTTACCATTAGTAGTAACGATGCGTTCCGCAAGTTTTTCTGGCACTTCTTGGAGATGATCGTATTCCCAGTGGAAGGAACCGACGCCTAAAGTAAGCGATCGCAACTCTACTATAAAGTCGTGCATTTCGGCTTGCGGCAAATAAGCTGAGATATTGTCCCATCCTTGCCAATCTTTTCTACCTTCATAGCCTAAAATTTGCCCGCGTTTGCCACTTAAAAGTTGTAGCGCTTTCGAGGTAAATTCGCTGGGGGTTGTCACTTCCACATGCAGAATCGGTTCTAGGAGCGTGGGTTGTCCTTGAGGTATTCCCGTTTGCATTGCTAATCGGGCAGCTTGCTTAAATGCTTGTTCGGAACTATCAACGTTGTGGTAAGATCCATTCGTTAAAGTTACGGCTACATCTACCACAGGGAAACCCAAGGGACCGTGTGCTAAAAACTCGCGCACACCCATTTCTACCCCAGGAATGTATTGTTTGGGAACGACACCACCGACAATGCGATCGCTAAAATTAAAGCCTTCACCGCGTGGTAAGGGTTTAATTTCTAGAAAAACGTCGCCAAATTGTCCGTGTCCGCCGCTTTGGTGTTTGTAGCGCCCATGAATCGAAGCTACAGGTTTGCGGATCGTTTCTTTGTAAGGAACTTGCGGCAAGTGGGTTGTCATTGGTAAATTATACTTGCGGCGCAATCTGTCTAAAGCGACTTGCAAATGTATTTCACCTTGTCCCCAAAGAATAACTTCGTGAGTATCGCCGTGTTGTTCCCAAGCAAGAGATGGATCTTCTTCTAACAGCTTGGCGATCGCACTGCTGAGTTTAACTTCATCGTTGCGCTTTTCTGGAGTAATTGCCAGAGCATAAACTGGTTCTAATTGTTCAGCTTTTGGTAATTCTTTCGACTGCTGTGTGGAAAGTGTATCCCCAGTTTTTACATTTTCTAAACGGCTTAAAGCGACTATTTCCCCTGCATAAGCTTCTTGAAGCGATCGCTGTTGTTGTCCCATGAGGCGATAAATTCCTCCAGCACGAACGCCGTTGAGGAGAATACCATCAGTTAGTTTACCGCGCCAAACACGTACTAGAGAGAGTTTGCCACCTTGGGGAGTGTAATAGGTTTTCAAAACCTGCGCTATAGGAGTATCGCCCTTGCGGTCTTTTAAACGGCGTTCTGCGGTGGTTTCTGGTTCGGGTGCTTCTCGTAGTAAAGCTTCTAATAAAGGTCGCACGCCATAATCGAGTTCGGCAATACCAAAGAAAACAGGTACAACTAAATCTGCACCTAATTCCAGTTTTAAATCTTTAAGAATTTCTTCTTGGGGTGGTTCGATGTCTTCTAAAAGTTCTTCGAGTAAATGATCGTCAAAATTTGCTAAGGCTTCGAGCATTTCTGCTCGTGCTATGTGTTCTTCTTCTTTAAGAGATTCGGGAAATGGGATGCGATCGGCAGGGGCACCAGGATGATATTGATAAGCTTGTTCGGTTACTAAATCTATAAAGCCGGTTAGCTGTTCCCCATTCATAATCGGATATTGGTGCGCTACCAAGGGACGGCTAGAAACAGCTTTGAGAGCGTGTAAAGTTTCTAAAACATGGATATTCGCCCGATCCATTTTGTTAACAAAGACGATATGGGGAATTTCCCAATCGTCGAGGAATTTAAATAAAGGTGCTAGGGTGAGGACGCGATCGCGTATGGGTTCGCAAACTACAATTGCTGCATCGACTCCCATTAAGGCGTTGTAGGTTTCTTGGGCAAATTCTACCGAACCCGGACAATCAATAAAGGTAAAGCGAATATCGTTGTATTCGGTGCTTGCTGCCCCTACTTCGAGACTCATGTGGCGATCGCGCTCTGCTGCCGCACTATCTCCTACTGTATTGCCATCCTTGACATTGCCTTTGCGGGAAATCGCTCCTGTCACAAATAACAAACTTTCTAGTAACGTGGTCTTTCCGCTTAAATAAGGACCGACAATTGCAACGTTCCGCGAACCCGATTTTACTTTTTCGTTCATAAAACCTCCCTTGCGGTGAGCTACACCAGCCGCATTATGCTGATTTATTTTGGGTGACAATTCTTTGTGCTTTGATTGTTACCCGTCTTTAATTTGTCATTATCCTTCTTTTAACCTGGTTAACAAAAAATCGTAGCTTGTTGTAAGATTTACCTGAAGAAAATTTAAGTTGCACAAAGTTTAATCCGAAATTACAAAGTTTTGTAAAATTATTCAGTTAAAACCAAACTTTTTGTGAATGAAACGTCACTAAAGGTGTTACCAGGAGCGAAAGTTAATGAAATTATCATTCTATAAATATCGCATAGCAGGGCTGGTAAGTTTGATGTTACTGGCTGGTAGCATCCTCTTCCCCTCCCCCTCTCTCCCCCTCTCCCCCTCTCCCATAAGGCTGGCGCAATATAATAATAATCAAACTGCTACAGATTGGTTAAATCAAGGCTTGCAGGCGATAAATGTGGGAAGGGTAGAAGATGCGATCGCCTATTTTGGTCAAGCAATTCGACTAGATCCGAATTTGGCACCGGCACATTATAATTTAGGGTTAGCGCTGCGACAGGTAGGACAATTACAACCTGCGGCAGATGCATTTTATCGCGCAACTCTAGCCGACCCGAAATTTGCTCCTGCTTTTGCTAATTTGGGGGGAGCGTTATTGGAAGGTAATAATTTACAACAGGCAAATGATTACTTGCAACGAGCGTTGCAACTCGATTCCAAGCTGGGTTTTGCTCATTATAATTTTGGCTTGCTACGAGAACAACAAGGCGATTGGGATAAGGCGATCGCATCTTTTAAAAAAGCAATGCAATATAGTCAAAATGCTCCCGAACCAGCTTATCATTTGGGGATATGTTATCTCCAACAAAATAAAGTTGATAAAGCAAAAGATGCATTTCGCAAAGCTGTAAAAATTAATCCGAAGTATTCAGAAGCTCATTATAATTTGGGAACGATTTGGTATAACCAAGGTAAATCACAAGAAGCTTTAGAAGCATTTAGAAAATCGGCTGAGGCAAACTCGAATTATCCCAACGCTTATTACGGTGCGGGGTTAGTTTTTATGCAATTAAGACAATATCCGTCAGCCGTACAGGTATTACAATATGCCAGAGATTTATATAATGCTCAGAATAATACTTTGTGGGCAAGAAATGCCGAGCAATTGTTACAACAAGTACAGAATTTAAATTATCAACTCCGTTGAGGTGCGATTGCTTCACATTGGGTAACAATAGAATTATTGGTTGGGCTGGTGTAGTCGTAAATTGTTCCCATGAGAATACAAATGTACAAGCAAAAGCGCTTCAAGAGTCAATTTTTATTAGGCGATCGCTGGTTTGATCGACATTCAATTGTTCGCAACATGGAGGCTTTCCAAGACTTAATCGTTATAGTTCTGTGTTTGACTTTGTTTGCTGTCATGGTAATGCAGTTGTGGGGAATATTTAACGCCCTCATGAAGCCATTAGATTATAAAATTGTGACAGCCAAGATACTATTCATCTTGATTTTGGTCGAGTTATTTCGATTGCTCATGGTTTACTTACAAGAGCATAGTATTTCTGTTGGCGTAGCAGTAGAGGTAACAATTGTATCTGTATTGCGAGAAGTAGTTGTTCACGGAGCGTTAGAAATTTCTTCGATGCACACAGCAGCAATTTGTGGCTTATTGTTTATTCTCGGTGCGCTACTAATAGTGTGTGCCAAAACGCCACATATGGATTGCATTAGTGCTAATACCAAATCTTGCCCTATTAGGTATCGAGGAGGTAGAGAACATCAAAACGAGTTTGAATTCTCACATCCTCATCACTATGATGAAAATCAACCGGTTGCATAATGAATTCTCAGCCTGAGATCCCCGACTTTTTAAACAAGTGGGGGATCTAAAGTCGGGGCAAATCGTTTTTCAACACTCTGAAAATGCAGCTACACGAGTGATGATATTCAACAAGTGCCAGCAGGCATCATACTAAGGTTGTTAATAATGTATCTGTAACTACGCTTTTGGGCAGATGAATGACTTTTTTAGGATGGGTACAAATTAATTAGTACCACTAGGAGGGTTAATTTATGACTACAGGTAACGGAAATTCTCAACCGATTAGCAATCTTGAGTACGATTTTATCACTGTGCTGCACAACAAGGCGGAAGCAGTTAAAGCTTACGACTCTTACATCCAAGACGCACAGCAAGCAGGTTCTCAACCTTGTGTAGAGTTGTTCGAGAAGTTGCGCTCCTCTGATATCGAACAAGCACAGGAAATCCGCCGCCATCTTCAACAAGTCATGCAAGACGGTAAAATGTAGGTTGCTCCTGACGGGGTGTAAGTTTTGCGCCTAAATTTTGAATAGAATTAATAAAAAAAGCGATCGCTTGCAAATTCCAGATAGAAGTTGGAAAAAGAGCGATCGCTTTTTGCTAAAAGTGTAAAGAAACGCGCATTAAACGTAGCGAAATTCTACTGCGGTACGGAAAGCCTCCAGAGTTTCCACAAAAGTATGTAAAGGTTTAGTTGCCCACTGGCAGTAAAATTTGGATGAAATGTCCGCGTTGTGGTCGTCCCATATCCGTAAGAATGGAAGGGAAAATTGATTCCTAAAAAAACCGGAATATTCAATACATGATTTGTATTTATACTGAACCTGATGCTTTACACAAAACTCAGGTTGTGAGGGTACACAGTATATTACCTTGCTCTCCGTAGAATAACTGAGGTTACAAGTGAAACGTATAGTTGAATTTCCTTCAGAAGGCGGCGACTCAATTCTTGTAGAAGTGGATGACCCAGCAGTAATTGATTATCGCACTGATACTGACGATCGCATCGGTATTCGCGAACTGATAACTCAAAAGTCTACAAAATCTTTTGAATCCGCCTTGGAAACGGTTAAACCTGTAGCTAACGCCATACTCACCAAAGTTGGTAGCCTTCATCAGCCTGCGGACGAAATAGAGGTCAAGTTTGGTATCAAAATTAGCTCTGAATTGAAAGCTGTTGTAGCTTCTGGCACTGGCGAAGTGAACTACGAAATTACCCTCAAGTGGAAGCGGGAGATCCTAAAATGAGCCAAGAATTAGAATTATCCGTTGTCAGAATTTATTCCAATACTGGCAACGTTATTGGGTCAGGCTTCTTAGTTTCCGATAAATATATCCTTACTTGCTCTCATGTTGTGGCTTTGGCTTTGCAAATTCCTGCTGGTACTTCTGAAATGCCAACGGGTACAATTAGCTTTGACTTTCCTAGAGTAGATTCTAAACAGAAACTAACAGCCACAGTTGTTTTTTGGCTACCCGTCAATTCCAACCCGTCAGAATCTCAAGAAGATATAGCCGTTTTACGGTTGGTAAATCCTTGCCCCAACAAAGCTAAACCAGTGGAATTACTTCCCTGTGAGAATGTATGGAAACATGAGTTTCTAGCTTTTGGGTTTCCCAAAGATAAATCCTATGGTGTCTGGACTGAGGGTGTATTACAGGGGGCAAATGCTAAAGGTTGGGTGCAGATTGAAGTTAAGAGTGAAAATAGCTATCGTCTAGAAGAAGGTTTTAGTGGTACACCAGTTTGGGATCAGAATTTACAATGTGTGGTAGGAATGGCTGTAGCGGCAGAAAAACAACGCCAAGATGTCAAAGCTGCTTTTATTATTCCTACGAAAGTGGTGTTAGAAGCCTTACCTCAATGGGTTAAGCAACAAGTAAATCTCTACGAAATGAAACCAGCTACTCAAAGCGCCAGGATTTTTATCAGCTATCACAGCCAAGAACCAGACATAAGTTTAGCAAAGCAGTTTTACGATACTCTCAAAAATGCTGGACATGACCCATTCATGGCAAAAGAAAGCATTCAATGGGGAGAACAATGGTCGCAACGTATCGATAGAGAACTACAGCGTTGCGATTATTTTTTGCTGCTGTTGTCTGAGAAATCAGCAAACAGTGAGATGGTAACACGGGAAGTACAGCAGGTGAAACGATCGCGGGATTTACGTTCTAATCGTAAGCCGGGGATTTTGCCAATCCGCGTTAACTTCCCTTTAAGTGCCCCGCTTAATTATGAGTTACGTGGCTACTTAAATGAGATTCAACAGCGAGAGTGGAAGTCAGATGCAGATACTCGCCTGATTTTGCAAGATTTATGCAAACTCTTAGCCAACGCTAATCAAAGCGAAACGTCTGATGAGCCTGTAGAGGCAGAATTGCCAACTATATCACCTGAACTAGAAAACTTACAACGTCCACCCCTGCCAGCAGCAGAACCAGAATTACCTGAAGGACAGGTGGATTTGGCTTCTACATTTTATGTGGAACGTCCTCCTATCGAATCTGACTGCTATAAAGAAATTTTGAAGCTGGGTGCTTTAATTCGCATCAAAGCAGCAAGGCAGATGGGTAAAACCTCAATAATGGCAAGGATTCTACATTATGCACGACAGCAAGGCTATAGCACCGTACAATTAAGCTTTCAACTAGCAGATAGTAAAGTATTTACTGACCTAGATGAATTTTTACGTTGGTTTTGTGCAAGTGTCGGTCGTAGATTGGGATTACCAAATCGTTTAGCTGAACACTGGGACAAGATGTTTGGTAGCAAAGAGAATTGCACATCTTACTTTGAGCAGTATTTGTTATCTTCCATCAACCAACCATTGGTATTGGCATTAGATGAGGTGGATTGCGTTTTTCAACAGCCCAAAATTGCCAGTGACTTTTTTGGGCTGCTACGGGCTTGGCACGAAGATGCAAAAAGTCGGGATATTTGGAAGAAACTGCGGTTAGTAGTAGTCCATTCTACTGAACCCTACATCAGTATGGATGTAAATCAATCGCCGTTTAATGTCGGTTTACCCATTGAACTGCCAGAATTTAACCGCCAGCAAGTGTTGGATTTGGCAAGGCGATACGGTCTCAATTGGAATATTACCCAGGTTGAGCAGTTAACGGCAATGTTGGGAGGACACCCGTATTTGGTAAGGGTGGGGCTTTATCATATTTCTCGACAACAAACTACATTAGAGCAGCTACTCAAAATTGCTCCCACAGATGCTGGAATATTTAGTGACCATTTAAGACGACATTGGTGGAATTTAAAACAGCATCCAGAACTAATGGATGCGATCGCACAAATTGTTAGCACAACTAAGCCAGTACAATTAGAGCCAATATTGGCATTCAAATTAAAGAGTATGGGGTTGATAGCTTGGGAAAACAATCGTGTGATTCTTCGCTGTAATTTGTATCGTGAATATTTCCACCAGCTAACCCACAGTGTTACTGCACAAGAACCTGTTGAAAATCAACCAACCAACCCAGTATCAAACCCATCACAACAATTGCCTCCAGTACAGCCAGCAAACCCAGCACGAAACTTGGTTTATGAATATCAAGTCGGGGGAAGTCTGCCTGTGAACGCTCTCAGTTATGTAGAACGACAGGCAGATAAAGATTTATATAATGAATTAAAAGCTGGCAATTTCTGCTATGTATTGAACTCTCGGCAGATGGGTAAATCTAGCTTGCGAGTGCAAACAATGCAAAAATTGGAAGTAGAGGGAATTGCCTGTGCTGTAATTGATTTAACAGAAATTGGTAGCCAAGAAGTTTCATCTGAGCAGTGGTATGCGGGTATAGTTAGGCGTTTGGAGCGAAGTTTCCAGCTTTCAGTAAAGTTCAACTTTAGCAGTTGGTGGAGCGATCGCTCTCATATTTCTCCAGTTCAGCGTTTGGGTGAATTTATCGATGAGGTGCTGTTAGTAGAAATTCCACAAAACATTGTCATCTTTATTGATGAAATTGATAGCGTTCTTAGTTTGAAGTTTCCCACTGACGATTTTTTTGCTTTGATCCGCAATTTTTATAACCAGCGTGCGGATAATCTAAAATATAAACGTATCACCTTCACACTATTGGGCGTGGCGACTCCTTCTGATTTTGTTCAAGACAAAAAGCGCACGCCATTTAATATTGGTAAGGGAATTGAACTTAAAGGCTTTCAGTTGGAAGAAGCCAAACCGTTAGCTATGGGATTGGCAGGCAAAGTTAATAATCCTAAACAAGCGCTGCAACAAATTTTGCAATGGACTGGTGGACAACCGTTTCTTACCCAGAAAATTTGCCAACTTATTCAAACAGATAATCAGCGGTTGAGTGTTGACCAACTTGTACAATCGCGCATTATCGAAAACTGGGAAACCAAGGATGAGCAGGCTCACTTGCGGACAATACGCGATCGCATTTGGAGGAATGAGCAACGGGTAAGCCGTCTACTGGGACTATATCAGCAAATTTTGCAACAGGGTGAAATTGCTACTGATAATAGTACTGAACAAATAGATCTCCGCCTAACAGGTTTGGTGGTTCAACAGATGGGTAAATTACGAGTTTATAACCGCATTTACCAGTCTGTGTTCGCACTCGACTGGGTAAAGAAAGAACTAGCTAAACTGCGTCCTTATGCCGAAGCTTTTAGCAAGTGGGAAGCTTCCGGTTATGAGGAGAAATCTTACCTGTTGCGTGGACAGGCGTTGCAAGATGCTTTGGAGTGGTCAACAAATAAAGGCTTGAGCGATCTGGATTATCGTTTTTTACGTGACAGTCAGGTATTTGATAGGGGAGAAGTTGATCGTGCGAAACAGGTACTAGAAAAAGCACAAAAGAAAGCCCGCCTAATCATTAGAGGTGGCTTTGTTGGACTGTTTGTGATTGGCGTTGTAGCTGCGGGAATAGGTCTGTTTGCCAAAGAACAGGCACAACAGGCTCAAACAGCAAACAATAAGGCTCGAACAGCAGAGGATAAGGCTCGAACAGCAAATACTGAGGCTCGAAAAGCAAAGGATGAGGCTCGAAAAGCAGGTCTAAGAGCCGAAACAGCTGAAGGGGCAAAGAGTGACGTTTCAGAGAAATTTCTTGATATATGCCGTGAAGACCGTGACAACGAATCTTATGAAGATGCCCAAAAGTGTTTCTTGAAAATAATAGAGAATAGTCCTAAAAGTAGCCAGGCTTACGCCGGACTGGGGCAAACTTACCATATGCAATACCATACTAATGAGAACAAGTTAGACAACCAATCCGCATGTGATATACTAGCAAAGGCTAAAAATAATTTCCAAGAAGCAATCGACATAAGCCCAAATTATGGGTGGGCGAAATCTCGCCTCAAAGAAGTTCAAGACTATAAACAAAAACTTAACTGTTGAAGATATAGCAACCCTACTTGAATCGTGAAAAAGGAGAGACAAGGGGGAGGTATTTCAGAACAGATGCAAGAGGATGTTAACTACAAATTGAAGAATCTACAGCGAGGTTTTGTGAATTATTGAAAATAAATAGAAGGATTTGAAAATTACTGCCAAATATTTACTTATCTACGGGATAGTTAGTGCGATCATATTCTCATTTCAAGGAATAGCGATCGCACTCTCACTATAAAAAAGGCGATCCTCATTCTCCAAAGTTAACATTATCTAAAGCTTGCTATAATTCTATTGTGCAAAAAAATGAGCAACGCATAGGTCGTCTACTGGGACTATATCAGCAAATTTTGCAACAGGGTGAAATTGCCACTGATAATAGTGCTGAACAAATAGATCTCCGCCTAACAGGCTTAGTGGTTCAACAGATGAGTAAATTACGAGTTTATAACCGCACTGTCAGTAAATCACAAAGTTTTTTAGAAGCTTTACCACATAAGCATTTTAAAGTGTTATCATACATATATTTATCAAAAATCTACCTAATAGTAGATGCAATTATAATTGAGCGATAAATCGCTCACTACATTGTAGAGTAATATACAGTCTATCTATTTATGAGAGCAAAATTATGATTTTTGCTGGCAAACGACCAAACAATTTAGGTGTGAAGAGTGGTAAATTAGCAGCTTGCCCTAATAGCCCTAACTGTGTTTCAAGTCAAAGTTCAGACGCAGTTCATTCAATTGCACCGTTGACTTACAAATCTACCCCAGAACAAGCGATCGCTAATCTCAAAAGTGTGATTCAATCTTTGCCCAGAACCAAAATCATCACAGAAAGCAAGGATTATTTGTATGCAGAATTTAAAAGCGCTTTGATGGGATTTGTGGATGATGTGGAATTTTATCTAGACCGTAAAGCTAATGTCATCCAAGTTCGCTCCGCGTCGCGTTTGGGTCAAAGCGATTTGGGTGTAAATCGCAAACGCATAGAAACGATTAGAGCCAAACTAGCCGAAGTTAAATAGAACCAACTTTAGCTAGACGAATCCATCCAGCAGTAAAGGTTTGATTTTTAGCCCTTGGTAGTAGTAACGTGTGTTGCTCCTTATTTTTATTTGGGGTCAAAACCCAGTTTCCTGGTTACGGTTACGCTCGTTTTGGTTTAAATCCTAGATTCATGCGATCGCATATAATGTGCTTGAAGGAGTGCGATCGCAGTGTGAAAGAAAGAAACAGGAGCGAGTGTTGCCGTCAAAGGCATCGCCCTTCTCACCACTTTATAAACAAAACCTATCAGACGAATCCGAAGAAGCCCACTTATGGAAGCTGCTCGAATAAGCCCACTTTATGAAGCAACCGAGCGAGCAGGAATCGAGCTAACTAGATTTATCGACTTTATCTTTGAAAAGCAACCCGGATATCGCGCTTAACCACCGCCACCTTTAAGGCTGCATTATGCAAGCATAATCTACCTATCCTTTTTCTTTTTCGCAAGCGCTCAGATGCAGCAACACGCGATCGCTCGCGCTCTGGTATTCTCAATCCCAAAAAAATAAAAAGCTTTAGCACTACTAACCCAAGTTGCTAGTTACTATGCATAGGCGATCGAGGAAGGGGCACTTAAGCAATAAAATCCCCTCCAGTCAGAAAATTAGGAGGGGTGTATGCTAAACGA
>NZ_JBPAOH010000034.1:0-61797 GCF_050875635.1 Tolypothrix sp. VBCCA 56010 | reverse complement strand
TTAGTAAGAAATTATTAATACCTTAACCCGATCTAGTAGACTGCTCGTGATGATTGGGTCGAAATCGCGGTGGCGCGTAGCACCACCGTGAATTTGTCATTAGTGATCGCACTAATTTCTGGATGAAAAACACCCGGATTTTGATAACCCGCAACTTGAGTTAAATAGATAAGTGTGGGAAAAGTTATTTCTTCTTTTACCCTCTTCGTAAGGGTTTGAGCGGTTTTAAATGCTTGGGATGAGCGGTAAACCGCTCACTACGAGTTTTTAATTACGATAATGGCGAATTACTTCTGCAACTGACCAAGCTTGAGCGATCGCACCTCTGGGATGATGAGGTTCATCACCATCAAAAATTTCCGAAATTGAGCCAATACAAGCATCATTAAGGAAGTGATCTAATAACGGTTGCCAATCAAAGGGCAGAGGTTCTTCTGGGTAAAAACGTTCCCAAGCGCGGATAAATGGACCTATTAGCCAACTCCAAACAGTGCCTTGATGATAAGCGCGATCGCGCTGTTCTGAATTGCCTAAATATATACCTATGTATTCGGGATCGCTTCTATCAAGAGTGCGAAGACCATAGGGAGTAAGCAAGCTAGATGTTGCTTTATCAAGTATCTGACGCCCGTGCTGTTGAGAAAAGCCACAATGACGCAATGAAAGCGCTAAAACTGCATTTGGGCGAATTTGAGAATTTCGGCGATCGTCTGGCTCAATCGTGTCGTACAAATAGTCTAGCTGCGGATTCCAATACTTTTGTAGAGAAAATTGCACCTGTTTGGCTTGCTCAATATAACGTCGCGCTTGCTTAACTAACCGCGTTGATTCCGCTGGTGGTTCTTTTTCGCTCAAGATTTCTGCCCACCGAGAAGCCCAACATAAAGCCGAATACCACAGCGCATTGATTTCTACCGGTTTACCGCGACGGGGAGTTACTGGTTGTCCATCAACTACCGCATCCATCCAGGTGAGAGCTTCACCACGAGTATCCCAACTAACCAGCCCATCGGTAGAATCAACCTGGATATTATACCGCGTACCGCCGATAAACGCTTTGTGGATTTGCTGTACCACCGGATATTGTTCTGCCAAAAATTCCCAATCTTGAGTAGCTTCTAAGTAAAGTCCTAAAGTTTCAATCCACCACAGCGCTGCATCGATACTGTTATAAAACGGTTCCCCACCAACATCAGGAAATGCATTGGGGATCAAGCCGTAATGACAGTAACGCCCAAAAGTTTCTAAAAGTCCTTTTGCCAGTTCAAAGCGCTGCGGAACCAACGCTAAACCCGGTAAAGCAACCAAAGTATCGCGTCCCCAGTCGTTGAACCAATGATAACCAGCAATCACAGTCGGTCCAGCAATTGAGGCTCGATAAACGATAAATTGATCGCTTGCTCGTAGTAGTTTCTGCCATGTTGGGGATGGAGGAGTGGGGGAGTGGGGGAGTGGGGGAGTGGGGGATGGGGGGGATGAGGGGGATGAGGGGGATGAGGGGGATGAGGGGGATGAGGGGGAGTGGGGGAGTGGGGGAGTGGTGGATGGGGGGGATGAGGAGGACAAGGGGGATGGGGGTGACAAGGAGGACAAGGAGGATGAGGAAGATATTGCTCCCTTGTCTCCCTTATCTCCCTTATCTCCCTTATCTCCCTTGTCTCCCCCACTCCCCCACTCTCCCCCTCCTTTTCTACATGCAAAAATCTGGGAGAGTCTTTCGTGCTCTGCTTCGAGTGCTTCTGCAAAGGTTTCTGAAGTGAGGATATCTGACGTGGGTTCGGGAAAGCCTACCCGCGCTTCTAAAGTGACTGCATCTCCTCTATTGAGAGCGACTGTTAAATAACCAGGACTGAAGAAGTCTTCGCGATCGCCTAATCCTCGCTGGGTTTCTTCCAACAATTGATAATTCCAATACCAAACTGTGTCTGGTTGATAATTTCCTTTTTGCCAGCGCAAATGCCAAGGTGTGCCAAAGTTACCAGAATTTATCGCTTGCAGACACACTTGCTGTTGTCCTAGCATTTGCGAAAAGTGTAATTCTGGCGTTGCTTTTTGTTGATGATGAAAATCGCGATCGCCTATCAACAGTCGCAGCCTTAAAATCGCCGCATCTTTACCCTCATAGCGATAGTGAATTAAAATGCGATGGTTTAAAGAGGAGGGGGGGAGTGGAGGAGTGGGGGAAGATGGGGGAGATGAGGGAGATGAGGAAGTGGGAAAGTAGGAGAAATTCCCCCCCTCCCCCCCTCTCCCCACGCCAGTCGCCTCAACGGAGGGAACCTCCGCACGGCGCTGGCTCCTCTCCCCCTCTCCCCATTCCCTACCATAAGGCATGAGCAATTGTCTGCTTAACTGCCAGTCATCCTCACCCCAAATCCATTTTGGGACTGGGTTAATATCAAAAGAGCGTTGCAGTTTATATCCTGTTGGCTCAACTTGACCAGTACCCCAGAAATTTGTCCCTAGTGCCACTACCCGTCCCGGTAGTTCCAGACTAGCTTCTAGGTGCGAAAACAATAGGGTACGTCCGGAAGGTGGACTGGTAGCGGCAATCAGCCAGCCGTGATAAGTGCGCGTGCGGACATCAGAAACTGTACCACTGGCAAAACTTCCCATGCCATTGGTCAGCAACCATTCTCTTGTATCTAAATCGTTCATTGGCTACTCAAAATCGTTATGACTATGATATAGTCGTAACAGATCGTAATTAAAACTGTGACAGCTCTTAAGGGTGAGTTTTATTGCTCTCCAAATTACTAAGCTGATAGACAAATATAAGTTCCAGGAGAATTAAGTAAATGCCCCTCACTTATTCAGCAGAAGGATGCCTTCGGGTAGGTCAACAAGCTCCCGACTTTACAGCAACCGCTGTGGTAGACCAGGAATTTCAAACAATTAAACTGTCCGAGTATCGCGGCAAGTATGTTGTCTTGTTTTTTTACCCTCTAGACTTTACCTTCGTTTGCCCGACAGAAATCACAGCATTTAGCGATCGCTACGAAGAATTCAAGAAACTGGACACCGAAATTCTTGGTGTTTCCGTTGATAGCGAGTTCTCCCATCTCGCTTGGATTCAGACCGATCGCAAGTCTGGTGGAGTCGGCGATCTCAACTATCCTCTAGTATCTGACATCAAGAAAGAAGTTAGCGCCGCTTACAACGTTCTTGATCCAGCGGCAGGTATTGCCTTGCGCGGTCTGTTCATCATCGATAAAGATGGTGTCATTCAACACGCTACCATCAACAACCTAGCTTTTGGTCGCAGCGTCGATGAAACTCTGCGGACATTGCAAGCAATTAGATACGTCCAGTCCCATCCCGACGAAGTTTGCCCTGCTGGTTGGCAACCCGGAGACGAGACAATGGTTCCCGACCCAGTGAAGTCCAAAGTGTACTTCTCCGCTGTCTAATCGCCAAGAAAGGAAAACTCCATAATTGCCTCGAAGAGTGGTCTTTTAAGTCAATTTTGATCGATTGCAAGATTCCCGACTTCGCCCAAGTCAACGAGTTCCCGTCTTGGCGCCTAGCGTCGTTCGCGCAGCGTCTCCCTTTGGGAGATGGGAATCTCGTTGACCCCTTTGGGGTCGGGAATCTGACCACCCCTAACGAAAGCAATATTCAATTGGTCGAGTACTAGCAACTTAGGTGAAATAAATTGGTGTCAAGTTCGCTCTCTATGTGTGGTTTTATCATAAGGATATGGTTAGCAGTTAGTTAGTAGTAGTAAATAATAATTTTTATTCATCAAAATTGCAACAATATTAAATTTTATTTTTTTATAGTTACTCACCGGAGATAACATAATGCTGACATCAAATGATTTTAGTGGCTTATTGAACGAGCGCTTCTTCCGCAACTTTCTGCCAATTCCAGCGACAAATAAACTGTTTTTGGGAGTAGCAACACCAGATTTTCAACTACCAGATATTACCAACGGCACATTAGTAAAGTTATCGAATTATAGAGGTAATCAACCAGTATTGCTTGCCTTTACACGCATCTTCACCGAAAAGCAATATTGCCCCTTATGCTTTCCTCATATCAAAGCTTTGAATCAGAACTACGAGCAATTTAAAAATCGCGGTATAGAAGTTTTGATGATTAGCAGTACCGACGAACGGCAAAGTCAAATAGTTGTGAGAGATTTAAAGTTAAAAATGCCTCTTTTGAGCGACCCCAGCTGCCGCACGTTTCGTACATATCAAACTGGGCAAGCATTAGGCGCACCTTTACCAGCGCAGTTTGTGTTAGATAAACAAGGCAGACTACGCTATCGGCATTTATTTTCCTTTTTGGATCGTAACGCCAGCATTGAGACATTATTAGAGCAGTTTAATGAATCGTAGTAATCGCGAAGAGCGATTCTTATTTCTACAATACTTTCAAGCACTAAAGTGCTTACTACGTTAGATTTTTTCGGGTAGCTCTACAGCTTATAATTAAGCTTGCCTATAGTCTCCTCATAGTGTGAGGTTTTATCATGCTCAAGCTGTATCACGCACCGATTTCAGCAAATTCGCGCCGTGTCTGGATTACCCTACTGGAAAAAAAACTTGAGTTTGAACTAATAGAAGTGAAACTAAATGGGGAACAGTTTAAACCAGAGTTTTTGGCGCTTAACCCTTTTCACCACATTCCAGTGTTGGTGGATGACGGCTTTAATTTAGTAGAATCCTTGGCAATTCTAGACTATTTAGAAGCAAAATATCCCACACCTGCAATGTTGCCTAAAGATGCCAAGGATTTAGCAATTGTACGAATGGTGGAACTGATAACTGTTAATGAATTGTTACCCGCAGCAAATCCACTGTTTCCACTGATGTTAGGCTTCCCTGGAGATCCAGAAAAAATGGAACAGGCAAAGCAGAAAACGTCAATAGTACTGAAGTTGTTTGAAAGTTTACTTGACGATCGCCCTTACTTTGGCAGTGAAAATTTAACTCTTGCCGAACCTGTTGCGGGAACTATTGTCACCATTTTGCCACAAGTTGGCATTTCTTTAAGTGATTATCCGAAATTGAGTGCTTGGTGCGATCGCTTGATCGAGCGTCCAACCTGGCAAACTACCCAAACAACCCCAGAAATGATTCAAGCCTTCAAGCCTATCTTCCAAACTCTAATGGCGCGATAAAATACAAGTTAAAAGATTAAGGTAAATTCGCACCTAGCTAATGACTAGAATTGATGTGGATTATTGCAACCGCTGATATACGCAGATACACGCAGATTCAACAGATAAAAATCTGCCTGCATCCGCGTTTATCTGCGGTGAAAATTTTACAGCTTAACTTGCTGCAAATGACTGCGGGGATTGTAAGTACGGATAGCGCGGAGTTTTTCATAATATTCGCGCTCTTGTTGGCTGAGGTCTTTTGGCGGAGCGATCGCCACTTTCACCAACTGATCCCCACGTCCACCCTTGGGTAAATGCCAACCTTTACCGCGTAACCGCAAAGATTGACCGGAACGCACTCCAGCCGGCAGCTTGACGTTAACCATACCATCAGGTGTGGGTACATCAATTGAGGCTCCCAAAGTAGCTTCATCTGGCGTAATTGGCACTTCGCACACCAAATTATCACCTTCAAATTGATAGAAGGAGTGCGGCTGAAGTTCTACCCGCAAGTATAAATCGCCTCGTTGTTGATTAAAGGGATTAACTTGACCTTTGCCGCGCAAACGCAGACGAGTACCGGATTTAGCACCTGCGGGAATGCGGACATCAATTGTTTCGTTACCTAAACTAAAGCGTTTTTGGACACCGTGGAAAGCTTCGCCAAAAGTTAAAGCGATCGCTGCTTCGCTATCCTGTGCAGTAGCACCCGCACTTGCATCTTGAAAGCCAAAATCGTTAAAGCCACCAAAACCAGTTTGCCCATTTGTGGAAGTGCTGTAAGAATAGCTTTGTTGTCTAGTACGGCTGCCTGTAGTGCCACCAAAGCGTCCTAACAACTCATTGATAAACTCGTCAAAGCTGCCGTATTGACCGAAGTCAAAACCGCCCATATCGACACCAGCACCACCACCAGACGGAAAGCCTTGACCAACCTTATTCCAGTATTGACCGAATTGGTCATACTTTTTACGTTTGTCTGCGTCTGACAAAACTTCGTAAGCTTCGTTAACTTCTTTAAAGCTTGCCTCAGCCTGTTTGTTGCCAGGATTGACATCAGGGTGATACTTACGCGCTAGTTTCCGAAAAGCTTGTTTAATTTCTTCTGGAGTGGCAGTTTTATTAACTCCCAAAATTGCATAATAGTCTTTAAAATCGGTTGCAGCCATCTACCAGCCTCCTATAGAAATCCCTGTTATGTTTTTATGTAAGATATGAGATAAGCTGTTTGCCAGGTATAATGCCCAGCAAATAAACCATGATTTTAAATTAACAAACATTAGCAAAAATCAAGTGGGGTTGTTCTTGACAGTATGAGGGCAATTCCCGTACTTTCGTGCTGGGGAAACATTCCAATGAAAGCCGCAATACCCTACAAGGGTATCGCTATACGGACAAAGCCTGCCTTCGCAGGCTTCGTTCGTATAGCCGAGCCAGTGCGTTGGGCGGCTTTGCCGACTTGAAGCACCTGGCGTCCAGGCTTCTAGCCTGCGGGGTCTGCGGGCGTATATTGACGCTACCTTCGCGCTGGGGAAAAGCAAATCAACTCGTCTAGTCCCTCCTCCAAGCTTGGGGGTGCATCCCGGAGTTGACGATGCATCCGAAAAATGACTTCTTCAGGAACCGGGTTCAGCCGCTTTTTATTGCGTGCCAAACACAGCCAAATCGGTGTATCCAGCCACATCCCGGTAATGTGAGTAAAGCCTAACTCGCGGCAAGTGTGGATTACCTCACGTCGATTGCGTCGTTGAGCATTGGTAGCATCATAAATTGCCGTGCTATTTGTAGCGATCGCCTGCTGAAGTTGCCGCTGAATCTCTCGCCAAACTCTCATCCACACTCCCTGAATCGCCTCATCACCAAAAAGCTGTCCCCGGATGGCATCGCTAGAAATCAACTGCCTCTGGGGACATAACAGTAATTGTTTCGCCAAAGTGGATTTACCGCTACCAGGAAGACCAATTAGCAACAACAAGTGGGGCATTGGGCATTGGGCAATGGGCAATGGGCAATGGGCAATGGGCAATGGCAATAAAAAGAAGCTAGACGTATTTCTATGCCCCATGCCCCATCCCCGATGCCCCATGCCCATTGCCCAATGCCCCTAACTTTTAAATTATCGTTCCATCAGCAATCACGGCATTTTTCAGCACAACGACGATTCCGCTACGGATATAAAAGCCTTGACTTTCGCGTTCGGCTTCTTGCACGTTATCTTTATTGATGATTTGTACATCACAGCCGATGCTGGCGTTTTTGTCAATGATGGCGCGGCGAATTGTTGTGTTAGCACCGATACCCAAGGGAACTTCACCATCTTGACAGTGTGTATGTCGTTCGGCGAATGCTTGATAGAAATCGGCTCCCATGATTAGAGTATCTTCAATTACGGAACCGGATTCAATACGCGATCGCACTCCCAAAACCGAATGATCGATTCGGCAATTTTTCAGAATACAACCTTCGCCTATCATCGATTGGGAAATCTGGCAATCTAATAGTTTACTCGGAGGTAAGTAACGAGCGCGGGTATAAATTGGAGATTTTTCATCGTAGAAGCTAAAAGGTGGTAAGGGTTGCTGAGTCAGCGCCAAATTAGCATCATAAAATGATTCAATTGTTCCAATGTCTTCCCAGTAGCCATCAAATAAGTATGCCTGAACGTTGTGATCTTTAGCTGCATCCGGAATAATTTCTTTACCAAAGTCAGTTTTTTCTAAAGATTCTTTCAACAACTTGATCAAAACGTCTTTTTTAAAGACATAAATCCCCATCGAAGCGATGTAGGGCTGCCGTTGAGCCTGTTCTGCTGATAAACCGAGTAGACTTGTATCAACGCGCATTTGATATAAGTCATCGCCTTTGGGTTTTTCGCTAAAATCGATAACTCTACCAGACTGATCGATTTTCATCAAGCCAAAATCCGAAGCGCGGCGATCGTCCATCGGGATAACTGATAGAGTAATATCGGCATCAGTTTCTCGATGACGCTCCACAAACTGGCGATAATCCATCCGGTAAAGGTGATCGCCTGATAGAATGATAAATTCCTCTGCATCCCATTCTTGCAACAGCCAAATATACTGACGCACAGCATCCGCAGTCCCTTGGAACCAATTGGGATTTTCCGGCGTTTGCTGTGCGGCTAAGACTTCTACAAACCCTTCATTAAAACCAGTGAAGTTGTATGTACGCGCAATGTGGCGATTTAAAGAGGCTGAGTTGAATTGAGTCAGAACATAAATTTTGAATATTTCTGAATTTATGCAGTTACTCACAGGAATATCTATTAAGCGGTACTTTCCGGCTACGGGTACCGCTGGTTTAGCGCGTAATTTGGTAAGCGGATAAAGACGAGTACCCGCACCGCCACCGAGAATGATTGCTAATACATTTTTCACAAAATTTCTCCCAACTGCCTTTCAACTCTCACATACAGTTTAGGACTGTCTGAGACTGCTGGTAAGGGGGGGATCGTATATTGTTCTAAGTTAACTTTACGGGATGTTTCTAGTAATCAATGAGAAAGGTTATCGCGGGCATTGGCGATCGCCTGTATCAATTTGCATTAACAATTATCAATCATCGCAGACGTTTCATACCGTAGCGCTGATTAGCCAGATGCAATGTTTGCGACAGTTTCACATGTTGCACCCACGGTTGCTCAGACAATTGGGAAATAGCACTTGGAGACAGTGTTGCCGTGAATACATCTTTGCCCCTAGTAACTCCACTGACACCTAAATTTTCTAAAGTGGCAGTTTCGGCATTTGAAACAGGCTTGGTATGGATGAAAACCTGCAAGCTAGGTTCATCTGTATTTTGAACGTCTTTAAGTGCCACAGACAGGGGGGCATCTAATTTTTGATAATTCATATTGCGACGACTCCCAAGTGAAAAGGTAAATAGAGCAGGTTTTTTCCTACCGTTTTACCAAGTTACCAAATTTATCGGTTTTTAGCCCCTACCCTTATACAGACGTAATGTCATGCGTTCTACGTCTGATTATAGATTTAACGTATCACCCAATGTTGCTTGTCCAATGTATTGAGGTTAAATGAGTTGGGAGTATGCTTCTCTGATAGCTGTTGCGATCGCACTTTCTGGCATATTATCTGCTATTTGCTGTCCTTGCTGCACAATAAACTGTTTGAAAATTGGATCTTTTTTAGCCTCACTCAAAATTACCTGCTGAATAAGTTCAGCTTGTTCATCAGCAGAAGTAGCGATATTTTGATTCTGAAATTGTTCTAAGAGACTTTGAGCTATGCGTGTGGCTTGAGATGGTTCGCTACCATTAGCAACAAAACTGCGAATTTTACTAGCAGCTTCGTCATAATCGATTTCGCCAGAACCAGCCAAGTTTGTAATTGTACTGCCAGTAATCGAAAAATTATTCCCAAAAGATTTTTTACTTAATTCTTTTAAGGCTTCTGATTGATTTGCGCCAATCATTAAAGCTTTGTCTAATTGCTGTCCCATTATAGCAATCTGCTTTTCTAGAAGATTGTAAATTGGAATCACACGTTGTTCAACCTCTTGCCGAGGAATTCCTTCTTTGTGGGTTACTTTCACAACCCAAAGTTCACCGCGTTTTTCTACTCCTTTGAGTTCTAACCCTAAACCCTCATCTTCTAATTGAATTTGGCGAAAAGTGAAGCTCAAAGCACGCCAATTCACACCTTCTTTAAAGACTAACTCAACTACTTCTTCTACTTCTTGATATAAAGCTTCAAATTCTCCTTTTTCAAAGTTGCGATCTATAGGATAGCGTTCTGTTCCCTCTCCTTTTTCATCTAATTTCCGGTAGATATAATCACATTCAACTCTCGTCAAACAAGTCTTAGTATTGACACTCCAATCTTCAATACAAATTCCGGTTAAATTAGCACCTGTAAAATCAACTCCTGTAACCTGAGCGCGAATTAAAATACTTCCGCGCAAATCAGCACCTTGTAAATATGCTCCGTTTAAATTAGTTTCTATAAACTTAAAATGCCTCATATCTGCATTTCGTAAATATGCTCCTTGCAAATTTATTCTGCTAAAGTCTGTATCTTCACTAGATCCATCAATTAGCAGTTTTTGTACTTGGGGATTACTCAAATCTAAGTATTGATTATCAATTCTGGCTCTATCTAGTCCTCTAACATGTTTTAAACAAGTACGGTAAAGTTTTCTTGCCCTGAAATCAGTATTTGCTAACTCAGAATTAGTAAAATCAACGTTACTTAAGTCTAAGTTATAAAATGATGTTCCACCCCAAGAAGCCGCTGCGATCGCCCACAACTTTAAAAAATCTGAATTATTGCGCTTTTTGTCTAAGTCTATAGCTCTTAAACTAGCTATTGTCATACTCAAACCAGCTATACCTCCACATAAAACAGCAATATACTTAATTTGATAAAACGGCAAACCAATTATTAATAACCTAGATTGATAAATTTTCTCTATGTATTGTGAAGTTTCATCTGAAAATATAAACTTATAGCTAATAAGGATTGCTGTACTAAAAAAGATACAAGTAAAAAAATTATTTATAAAGTGGAGATTTTTATTTAATAAAGCGTTATTGAAATATATAGAAAATCTACTAACAAAGAAGCTAAAAATAGCCAAACTTGTAAAAACAATTATAACTAAAAAAACTCTGCCAGGATAATAATCATTTAAACTCCAGACACTTATGACAACAGCAGCAATTACTGCTATTAAAGTGCTAATCAGTGCTACAAATAAACCTTTTATTATACCTAGCTTGAGAGTAGCGATCATCCAAGCTACTATAACTAAAGTCATGCATAAATATGAGAAACGAGATTGTGGATCGGAAGATGCGATGACTTCTAAACAAATTACAGAGCCAAGAAACCCTGCAACACTGGCTGAAACAATGCCGAGCATAATGCTAACAGCAATTATGATGATTTTGAGAATTGTTGTTTGACCAGCAATTACATTTTGTAAATTATTTGGTAACAATTCTTGAGAAAAACGCTGACCGCGAATATCTTTATTCATTTTTCTTTACATGATTTTTGTTTAGACTATGTGGAAAATATTACAATGTTTTAATTGAGACTTAAATAAAACATGACAACTTTCGTAATATTGCCCAATAATGGTGTACCTGTTTCCGTACCCGGTTTAGGATCTCTTGTATTTTTCCTAGACAGTTCAGGTCAACTCGTACCTCCCGTACCTTCTGAGGAAGCTTCTCCTGAAGAAAGAGCAGAAATGATTGTTCGGCGTCTTGCTCCTAAAAAAAATCCAGCTATTAGTGCAGTTTTTGGTGAACCAGATTTTTTACCATTTCCTTTTTTGCAAATAGGTATTAAACGAGGTGCTGCGGTATGTCGATTAGTACGTAAGTTTGCTAATGAGGATAGTGCTGAAAAATTTCTGAAAATCATAAAAAAATCTCAAGAAAGTATAAATAGAAGCTTTTCACCAGAGGATTTAGCTGAAATACTTGCTATTGATGAAGAAGAAAGACCTAATTTTGTGCAAGAGTTTCAAAAGGGTTTGGAGGATTTTACACCAGAAAAATTAGTAAAAATGGAATGTGTACCTACTGCTACTGGTTTTTTAGTAAGTAGAAACTATTTATTGACGAACTATCATGTTTTTCCCGAAAAAGCTGAAGGAAATCTGGATCAAGAGTATGTAAGTGAGTATATTGCTCAGTTTAGTTATGAGCAAGATATTCTGGGACGTAAAATAGAACCTATTTCTTATCGGTTAGAAAGAATTGTTTGTTTTAATAAAAATTTAGACTATGTTATTGCAAAATTAGAAAATCATCCTATAAATAATAATACAAGTTTAGAACAGGCAGGAGATTTCTTTGATTGGATTCCGATGTCAGATGATCCGATGCTAATTGCCCCACCAATTGATGATATAACAGATGAAGTACTTAAACAAAAATTAGATAATGCTGGTATTGATTTAAATATAGAAACTCTCAAGAAACGAGCTAAGTCTGGAGAACCAGTTAACATTATTCAGCATCCAAAAGGAAGAAGAAAAGAAATTATTCTTTCCAACAATTGGACTTCAAAAATACTCAAAGATTTCATACTATATGAAGCTGATGCTGACTTTAGTTCATCAGGTAGCCCAGTATTAAACCAGCAATGGCAATTGGTAGCATTGCATCATGCAGCTATAGCCGAAGAATTTGAAGAAGACGGCATTAAAAAGTTTAGAACAGTTGGAGAAAAAGGTATCAGAATCTCAAGTATTGTAGAAGATATGAGAAATAAAGGAAACCAAGGAAATACAGAATTTTTACAGTTTATTGAGGATTTTGTTTATACCAAAAAGCCTTCTAGCGAAAAATCTCAGGAACCAAAAGAAAAACTTCCTTATGCAGAATCTTATTAGCTTATTTAGAAGATTCATTGTAGTTAATTTGCCCGGAACCGCTGAGATTAGTGATAGTGCTGCCAGATATATTAAACATATTGCTGGTAGGCTGCATTTGTTGAGTTGCAGGAGGATCAATTTCTTTTGTCACTAAAGGCTGTTCTTTAGGTGTATCTGGCTGAGTAGCTACATTACTTAAATTAGGATTTTTGATGAGAATAGGAGTTAGTTCCTCTGGAATACCTGCCAAACGAATTGCCGCACAGCCGTATTTGTGGGCAAACTCAACGGATTTTCCTGCTGCTAAAGCATCATAAAAAGCCACAGAAAATTCAATCGCTGCCCGATCGCCTATTTGTCGGTTCATGCCAATCACATAGTTAATATGTTGAGCGATCGCTTCTGCTTGAACTTTAGAATAGCAAGCATTAAGCACTACACACTCTACTTGATCGTGGAATACACCAAAAAGTCCTGCTAATGCTGAAGCATCTACAAATTTCTCTCGTCCAGCATCATCTTCAAATACTAATCCTTCATTTTCTACACCATGTCCAGAGAAATGTACAATCTGCGGATCAAAATTTAATATCGCTCGTCTAACGTCTATAGGACGTACCGCCCCTTTCGATTCTAAAATAAAGCGATCGCGGTTTAGAGCAAGTTGTAACCCTGTTTCGATTTCTCGCAGTTCTTCATCGAGACGCAAACGCGCAGTACCTTTGGGATTTGCTGCTAAAAATAAGATTTTCTTCACTTGAATATCCTGATTTATTGAACTTGACAATTTCATCATGTCCGGCAAAAAAAGTGCATCTGCTATTTAAAGCCCAACACCTGCCTTGATTTTTCAAGTACTTCCTTAGGGCGAAATGGTTTAGTCAGATATAGGTCAGCACCAACATCAATTCCTTTTTGTTTATCAAATTCCTGTCCCTTAGCTGTCAACATCACGATGTAGATGTCAGTCATTTGCAGGTCATGTTTAACGATTTGGCAGACTTGCAGACCACTCATTTTAGGCATCATCACATCGAGAAATACCAGGTTTGGTTTTTCCGTTTTAATAGTTTCGAGAGCTTCTTCTCCATTTCTGGCAGTTAGGAGTTCAACCCCCTCGTCTTCTAATGCTTCTAGGGCTTGTTCCATCAAAATCACGATATTGGGTTCATCGTCAACAATTAGAATTTTCATATGTCATAGAAATTAAGGATTGGGAATTGGGTATCTACAGAGATATTTGTCGAAGTAGTATTTTCAAGGCAGGAGGTTTAGCGATCGGACAGCATGATGAAGAATACATTCTCCAACTGCTTTTCAAACCGTAGGGCTTTCACCAGATCGGCTTCTTGAGAGAAGATAGAATCGATAATGATCATATCTGGTTTAGTTGATAAAGCTTTATGGACGCATTCTTGGGGATCGGAGGCTTCAATCACACTGTATCCTTGAGTTTGCAGTACATCCGATATGGTTTTTAAGGTTGAGGCATTTTTATCCACAACCAACACCTTTTTACTCGAAGTACCTTGGGAAAGCAGTGAGCCAATTTCATTGAGGAGTTTCTCTGTATTGATGGGCTTGGTGAGATAGCGATCGATGCCAATGTGGTAGCCCCGTTCCTTGTTTTCAATAATTGACAGAATGATGATCGGAATGTCTGCGGTCTGGGGATCATTTTTTAAGACAGCTGCCACGTCGAAGCCGTTGATTTGGGGCATCATCACGTCCAAAAGAATCAGATCCGGACGGGCTGTTTTGATTTGATGAATCGCATCCACGCCGTCTTTCGCTTCCCGAACATTGTAACCTTCGTTTTCCAGTTGTTGACGAAGCAGTTCCCGAATGTTGAGATCATCATCCACAACCAAAATGGTTTTGCGATTTTCGTTCAGCACAGCGTTTGTGGTGATGACGTGTTCTTTGAGTTGTTTGACTAGCGTATCCAGATTCAGATTAGCAGTGGTTTTTTGATCGCAGGCGTAGGTGGGAATGGTGAACGAGAACGTACTACCGTTGCCTGGTTCGCTCTCCACCCAGATTTTACCACCGTGATGATCGATGATTTGTTTGCAGATGGGCAGTCCTAACCCTGTGCCTTTAGGTTTATCTGTGAGCGTGTCGCCAACCTGCCGGAATTTCTCGAACACTTTGGGCTGGTCTTCAAGTGTAATGCCAATGCCTGTGTCGATGACGCTGATGCAAACACCATCGTTTCCTTGTTTAACGCGGCAGATGACACTACCAGATTCGGTAAACTTAACGGCATTGGAAATCAGATTGATTAGGACTTGCAGCAGACGGTTGCGATCGCCTACTATCTGAGGCAGTCCAGGTTCAATCTCGCTGACCAACTGCAAGCCATTGGTTTCAAACAACCCTGCGGTAGAATTGGTTGCCCAATCGACTAATTCGCTGGGATCTATGGGCTGCATCTGCCATTCCACCTTACCTGCTTCCATCTTGGCAATGTCTAAGACATCGTTAATCAAAGACGTGAGCCGTTCTGCTTCAGACACAATAATGTTGAGATTGTCACCCACCCGCTTAATCGTTTTCTGGAGCTTGCGGTCTTCGGCAGAAATCATTGGAAACACATCGGTTTCCAGCTTTTCTTTAATAATGGACGCAAAACCGAGAACAGAAGTTAGAGGTGTTCGCAGCTCGTGGGAAACCGTAGAGATGAAATCGGTCTTCATCTTGTCGATTTCCTTTTCTGCCGTTACATCCCGAATCAACAGCGCAGAACCGAAGCACACGGCGGGTTCGTTAGCAACCGTCTTTTTGAAGATGGCGGTTGCCACTGCCTGACCAATGCGTTCCTTTGTTAGGGCAACTTCGGCAGCGAACACCTCTTTGGGATGGGACTGGGTTCGGTCAACCAGGTCTACTAAACCAGATATCGGCAGTTCTCGGTAGTGACCGTTGAGGGCAGTAGCTGTCAATCCATACATGGCTAAAAAGGCAGGATTAAAGTGTGTGATTTGTCCTGCGGTATCTGCCACTAACAAACCATCTGCTAAGTTATCTAAAATGGCATTTAATCCCTGTGCTTCTGCTAGAGTATTTTGCATGGCAGCCGTCCGCTCTGCAACTCTGGCTTCCAGTTCTTGATTCAGTTGCCGCAGAGCGACTTCTGCTTGTTTGCGGGCAGTGATGTCGGTATTAATTTCCAGTACCGCGCAGGGCTGACCAGAGATGTCCCGTTGCAACGTCCATCGGCTCTGGACGGTAATCAGTCTGCCTTCACGGGTGAGGTGTTCCACTTCTCCTTCCCAATTTCCTTGCTGTAATAAGTCTGCTATAATTTCTTGTTTTGGTTTTGGAAAGGTTTTTTTGATAAAAGAGTGAATGTATTGGTCTTTGACTTCCTCGCGCATCCAACCGTAGAGAGTTTCAGCACCTTGATTCCAGTACAAAATTTTCTCGGTCATGTCGCGGACGATGATGGCATTGCTGGAATGATTCAACATATCCAATAAACGTTGATTTTCAGCTTCTGCCTGCTTGCGATCGTGAATATCAGTACAAGTGCCAATCCATTCCCGAATGCTGCCGTCTTCTTCCAGCACGGGGGCACCACAGACAGAGAAGTAGCGATATGTACCATCCTTGCCACGCAGCCGATATTCGGTTTGGTAGATCCCCCGGTTCGCCACAGCAGCATTCCAAACTTCTGTGGATCTAGCACGGTCATCGGGGTGAATTGGATCGATCCAGCCCCAACCATCAACTTCAGTTTCGCTCTGCCCCGTATAGGCTATCCAGGTGAGCATTTCACTGCTGATTCCCAGTCCTTCCGGGGTAGCTCCCCAGACGATCTGTGAAGTAGCAGTTACTAACGAGCGATATCGTTCTTTAAGACGCTGATTTTCGGCTTCTGCCAGTTTGCGATCGTGAATATCGGTGCAAGTGCCAATCCACTCCCGGACGCTGCCATCATCTTCGATGACGGGGGCACCCCAGACCCAAAAGTAGCGATAGTTGCCATCCTTGCCACGAATTCGGTATTCAATTTGATACATACTCAGGTTTGCCACGGCAGCACTCCAGGCTTCTCCGGTATAGGCGCGATCGTCGGGATGTACCGCATCAATCCAGCCCCCATTCTCAGCTTCAGCTAGACTTTGACCTGTGTAGGCGATCCAGTCTGTCAATTCAAAGCAAATTCCTTCTGGTGTGCTGACCCAGATAATTTGCGTGTTAGTTTTGATCAAAGAGCGGTATCGTGCTTCGCTCTGTTTCAAAATTTTTTCGGAGTGTTGACGTTCCTGCTGGGCACGCCTGAGGTCGCTAATGTCTTCCACACTTGACCAGATCAGGCGCTCTCCATCCTTGTCAATCATTAGTCCGGAGACCCTGACCGGAACTAGATGCCCGTCTTTGTGGATGAACTCCATCTCATAAGGTCCGTAGCGACCAGTTTGTTCTAGGTTCTCTACCAGGGCTTGCTCGGCGGCATAGTTTTCCGGAGTAATTTGCCAATAGCTGAGATTCAGGGTTTCCGGGACAGTGCGCCCCAAAATGTCAGCATAAGCGGGGTTGATATCAATCAGCGTCCCATCTGTTTGGCAGAGTACCAAACCAACGGGACATTGTTCAAATAGCTGACGGTTGTATTGATCTTGACTAAACATAGTTGAGGTTTCCTTATTCGTGTGTTTGGCTAGGATTAGAACAACAGAACCAAGCCAACAAAGTGACGTAAAGCTTTAAGGAAATTGGCTGGCGTTGGAACATTTGGTAAATTTGCTCGGCTGATGTAATGTCAACCTCCAGACTGTGGTGTGAAAGTCGCTGGATCAATTGAGTATGGCGGATCAGCAGGTCAGTCGGTTTGAGCATTGGTATTGTTGATGAAATGAAGTTATCGGCATCGGTTGTGGAAGTTGGCTTTGCTGAAGTGCAACTCTGCTCTTGTGCAGCGTCCACCACTGGACAATTCACTGGAATCTGAATCCAGAACTCTGTTCCTTCACCCGGTTGAGAACGACACTTGAGAATTCCTCGGTGTCTGTCCACAACAATTTGGTAGCTGATTGCCATGCCTAACCCAGTTCCCTTGCCAACGTCTTTCGTGGTGAAGAAGGGATCGTAAATGCGTCGGATTACCTCCTCCTTCATACCCAGACCGTTGTCGGCAATTTGAATCACCACCCACTGGTTATCCAGGACTGCGGTGCGAATAGTAATTTGGGGTTTAGTCAAAATGAGCCAGTCACCTGCGGGGGTTGCCCCCGTTGAGTGAACTGGCGTTCCATAGTTTATAGTTGATAGTTCAGGGCTTTTGACTGTTGACTGTTGACTATTGACCATTGACTCCTCTAAAGCATCAATGGCATTTGCCAGGATGTTCATAAACACCTGATTCAACTGTCCGGGGTAGCACTCAATTAAGGGAAGTTTTGCATAGTCTTTAACGATTTCAATTTCTGGACGGTGAGTAGACGCTTTCAGACGATGGTGAAGAATCATCAGCGTCCCGTCGATGCCATCGTGGATGTTGACGGCTTTCATTTCGGCTTCGTCATGGCGGGAGAAGTTTTTCAGGGATTGCACAATTTCTACAATGCGACCGGTGCCCAGCTTCATCGAATCCAGCAGTTTGGGGAGATCCTCCATGATAAATTCCAGGTCGATATTGTCTAACTCTAATTCCAGGTCTGGCGGAGCAACAGGTAAAAATTTCTGATACTCTTGCAGCACGTGCAACAAGTCTTTAGCATACTCGGCAACATATCTTAAATTGCCGCAAATAAAGTTAACTGGGTTGTTGATTTCGTGGGCAACTCCGGCAATGAGTTGCCCTAAACTCGACATTTTCTCGCTTTGAATTAACTGGGTTTGTGCTAGTTGCAACTCATGGAGAGCTTGCTGAAGTTTCTCTGTCTGGGCTTTTGCCTGGATGGCTGCTTGAGTGCTTTGCTCGTAAAGTAAAGCCTTTTCAATGGCGATCGCACTTTGAGAGGCAAAGATACTCACGAGCTTGAGATGTTCAGCTTTGTATGAGTCAGTTTTGTCCGCTCCAATGGCGATCGCTCCCAGTACCCGCTCCTTTGCTCGCAACGGTACACAAATCAAAGCGCTAACGTTTTTCTGCCCGCGCGATCGAGGATCGGCTTGGACATCATTAATAAGTTCTGCCCGGTTGGATTGCACAATGTTGCCAATAATTCCCTTGCCCGGTTTCGGCTGACTGTCGTGAAAAAACACTCCAAATTCGGCAATGATTTCAAACGCAGTTGCATCTGGACTCAACAGTAGAATCATCCCCGCAGAGGATTCAACCAATTGACTTAATTCCTGAAGCACTAGTTGGGCAATTTGTCGCGTATTCAAACTTGTTGTCAGTTGAGTCGAGATATCCTCAAACAAATCAATTTCCTGGTATCGCTCCAGCAATTCTTTGGCGAGTACCTTCTTATCAGCTTCCTGTTTCGCCACAAATGAAAGCAAAGTCGCCAGTGAAATTGCTTGTTGCTCTCCAACAACCCAACCGATAATTTCTCCTGACACCTCGATTGGATATCGGTTTTTTGCAGTTTGCTTTCCAATGCTCATGAGTTTTGTGCCGTCTACCAGTTCAACATCAATAGCAATGTTGAACTGGTGTACTAAGTCCTGAAGCAAAGACAGCAACTCTTTTTTGTTAAAAATCTTTTTAAGGCTAATTGTGGACATCAAACACCTCATTTAGAGCAAGTTGCAAATTTCCAGCAATTAAACCGACCGAGTTATTAATTACATGTGCCACCCCTACCACTAAGTTTCCCGGTGACATTTTCTTACTTTGTAGCAGTTGCAGTTGTGCCTGTTGATCAAGCCGTGCATTTTTTAGAGAAATAGCCGCTTGAACACAGAACAGCTTGAGGATTTCGATGCGTAAGCTTTGCCCCTCGCAGACATCGCGTGTAGATGCTTCCGTAGATTGTTTAATGACAACGGCAAATAGGTCAGGATAAATTAAGGTTCGACCCCCTGAGTAAATCTCTTCGGTGATGTGATAGCCGGAAATTTGAACATTTGCCTCAACGTAGCTATCTGTTCGCGTCGCATCTCCAGAAAAGAAAAAAATTGCCATAACAATCTAGGAATCTAACAAAGAGTAATAAGACTAGTTTTCCCAGAAAGATTGGCAAAATAACGGCATTGATCGGAAATAGGTATAAAAACTTCAGGGATTCTTCCAACCCTTTTAGGTAATCACGTAAAAAGGGCAGACTTTTAGTCTACCCTTGTACCAACTCGATTTACTCTGCTTCTATGCCTGTTTAAAGATTTTTGGCATCAATCAATCCAAAGCCCCATTTACTATCAAACGTTCCGGCTGCTTTTTTGGGGATAGAACTATGTTTGCGTAACAATTCTTTAACACCAGCTGGGTCAAGTTTGGGGTTACGTTGCAACAATAGTGCCACCAAGCCAGTAACAAAAGGTGTCGCCATACTAGTGCCAGCGGAAACCACAAACTTAGAATTAATCATCGCCGATCGCCCGAAACCTTGAGCAGTAGATGAAAGTGTAGAAACAATCATCGCTCCTGGTGCTGCGACATCCGGCTTTTTGGCATCATTTCGCAGCGGACCTTCACTGCTAAAATCAGAGATATCACGCAATTCCAAGCCCACTTCTTGAGGTTTGGCATCAATATCTGTATATTTCACTTTCGTAGTGTAAGAAGCCACCGTAACTGCACTCTTGCAAGCTCCTGGGGAACCAATTTTCACAGCATCTTGCACGCTTTTACCGGTGAAGAATACCGCCGAGCTATCGTCTAGCGTCCACACATCCAAACGTGTTTCACTCGAACCGGTGTTACGTATCCGTAACTGCCAAATGCCGCCCATAACTGGCATTGTACCATTACCCCGAATTTGCACAAAGAAATTATGGTCGCCATTTATCGGATCGGGTCCTGGTGTGGCTATTTGCACCCGTGCATCTGGCAGTTGGTAATCTTGGGTGGGATTGTCTTTGGTAATAATTTTTTGGAAGGGAGTGACAAAACCGTTAGGACTCCGCACAGATACTTCTAACTTACCTTTGCCAGAATACCAACCGTTTAACCAAACAATGCCTACTTGATTTTGAGGAACATTAAAGCGGATAGTAGACATGCTACTGGTAGAGACTTTCGCTTGAGCATGAATGTTGTCGTTACCCTCATTACCTGCGGCACAGCATACAATTCTTCCAGGACCAGTTTCCGCATCAATGATTTTTGATAACGAATCGCTGCCATCATGAGCATCAGCGTGTCCACCCAAGCTCAAATTTACTACTGCTGGGCGTTTTAGTTCACTGGCAACGCGGAAAATGTAACGAACTGCATCGGCAATGTGAGCATCTTGTAAATCGCTTTTGACGATGACTAATTCTGCTTTTGGTGCGACACCGCTATAAGTGTTGTCAGCAGACGAGGCAATGCCGGCAACGTGAGTGCCGTGTCCTTCTATATCCTGGGAAATTGTCAGTTGGTCTTTGCTTAATTCTGCCCCGTAAGCGCCCTCTTTGACACCGGGACCGGGTAGAGTTTGATCCCAAATGCGTAAAATTCGACCTTTAAAAGCAGGGTGCTTCGGATCGATACCGGTATCTACTACACCGATAACGACTTTTTCTCCTGTGAGTCCGCTTTTGTTTTGAAACTCTGACACATGTACGTCTTTTTTCGCGACATCCATCCGCAGATGCATTTTGCGTGATGGCTTGATGCGATGGACTACAGCTTCTTCAGATAAAGGGTCTAAACTACTCAGGGGTAAATAAGCTGTGCGGACACTTCCGGTGTTTTGGTTGACTTCGATACCTTGTTGTAGAAGGTGTCTTAGGTCAGCGTCTTCGTCGCAGTAAATAAAAACGATGCTCTTGGTTTGCTGCATAGCGCTTCTGGATGCCATGATACCAAGCGATCGCGTCTGTGGAGTTAAAGCTTGCACTCCTTCGCGTTGGTAGTCTTCATACGCTAACAGCAGACCAGGTGAAAGTTTTTGGTGTCTCATTTTTACCTCAAATTCTGTTGAATTCCTGTAAGCAAAGTATTGATTTTAGCAGCATCAGCATCAAGCGCATTAATTCACACATTTCTTTTTTTGGCGCTTTAATTTCTAGTTGTCACTATAGTCATCTATAGTTTTTATAGACAACATTAAAAAATTTACAAGTTGCAAAACTTATAACTCTGCGCTTTCTTATTACTCGCTGCAAGCATATACTCTGCTTCATGAATAATCTCTCCATGCAAGTGTTTTGGCGTGGTTTGGCGAAAATTTTTCGATTCTCTATCTGCCATAATTACCAAATCATGCCATTAATAATTGTAATCAGCAAAAAAATGCTGCTTATTGATTCACCCCCAGTCTTAGAGATTACGGAAAAACTTAAATCAAGAAAAATCAAAAATTATTAAGCAAGAAAATACAAAAACTATTAGTAAAAATTAATACATAGTTTTTTGTGGAACAAGGAAAATTAAAGTGATATAATTTACGATACTTTTTACGTAGGGTGCGTTAGAGCGTTCCGCCTAACACACCCTACATCTATTCCCCATTCCCCATTGCCCAGAAAGAATAGGGAGTAGGGAGTAGGGAGTGGGGGAGTGGGGAAGTGGGGGACAAGTAGGGGTGGGGTTCCCCCACCCAATGCCCAATGCCCAATGCCCAATGCCCAATGCCCAATGCCCAATGCCCATTGCCCATTGCCCATTCCCCAGCAATAATTATCTATCATAAGTGTGAGTTACAAATATGTAAGTATTTGTAACGATGTCTGTGAAGGTATATTGAGCGATTCATGGATATTCAAACACCAGACTGGGTTAAACATGCAGTTTTCTACCAAATTTTTCCAGATCGCTTTGCGATAAGTAAACAGCCACGCAAACGGCTTTTGCATGAAGCACGTTGGGAAGATTGGGAAGCAATGCCTACACTCCAAGGTTACAAAGGGGGGGATTTGTGGGGTATTATAGAGCAACTGGACTATATACAAAATTTGGGCATTAACGCTATTTACTTTACGCCCATATTTCAATCGGCTAGCAATCACCGCTATCATACCCACGATTATTATCAGGTAGATCCGATGCTGGGGGGCAATACGGCTTTTAAGGAATTGCTAGACGCAGCGCACGATCGCAATATCAAAGTTGTTTTGGATGGAGTTTTCAATCACTCGAGTCGCGGCTTTTTCTTTTTCCACGACGTTTTAGAAAATGGTCCTCATTCGCCTTGGGTAAATTGGTTTAAAATTGAAGACTGGCCCGTTTCGCCTTACAACGGTGAGTATCCGGCAAATTATGAAGGTTGGGGCGGAAATCGAGCCTTGCCAGTATTTAACCACGATAACCCGGAAGTTCGGGAATATATCATGGAAATTGCCGAATATTGGATTAAATTAGGCGTTGACGGATGGCGGTTAGATGTGCCGTTTGAAATAAAAACTCCTGGTTTTTGGCAAGAATTTCGCGATCGCGTTAAAGCGATCAATCCCGAAGCATATATAGTCGGGGAAGTTTGGGGAGATTCCCGCGAGTGGTTGGATGGTACGCAATTTGACGGAGTGATGAATTACTTGTTTGCCGGACCGACGATCGCTTTTGCCGCAGGCGATCGTGTAGACTTAGAACAAGTGCAAAGTCGCGACTACAAACCCTATCCACCCTTATTTGCGGCTGAGTACGCTGAAAAAATCCAAGAATTATTGGAACTTTATCCTTGGGAAATTCAACTAACTCAACTAAATTTGCTTGCGAGTCACGATACAGCAAGATTGATGTCAATTGCTGGTGGTGATGTTGCGAGTGTAGATTTAGCAACTTTACTAGTATTAACCTTTCCCGGTGCGCCCAGCATTTACTATGGTGATGAAGTTGGTTTACTTGGTGCGATCGATCCTGACTCGCGTCGTGGATTTCCTTTAGAAGCTAAATGGAATCGCGAAATCCTCAATACTCACCGTCAGTTAATTGCTTTACGCCATTCTTACCCATGTTTGCGTACAGGTGATTACCGAGTCTTGTACGCTCAAGGAGCACTTTACATCTTTGCGCGAACTTTGGGAACCGAGGAATTAATAATTGCAGTTAACGTTGGTACTGCGGAAGCAAAAGCCAATTTAGAATCTGTAAATCTGCAATCTCAACCGGACAAACTTTTATTTGGCACCGCTGAAGTTGAGTGGACTAATGAGGGAGATAAGCAACTTTCTTTGACTCTTCCTCCACGCAATGCCTGCATTTTGGGTGTAGGTTAAACAATAAATAAAGATGGTAGGCAATGCCCACCATCTTTATTTAGTAATAGGTAATGGGTAATAGTTGCTAATGGGGCATGGGGCATTGGGCATCGGGCATGGGGGATGGAAAGAATCCTATTTATTCGTCCATCACGAAAAGCCGCTTTTTTAATTCCCAATGCCCAATGCCCCCTTCGCAATGCCCATTACCTGTATATCTAACCTAATGAACTACCTGCTTGTTTCAGCAGAGAACCTAACTCTTCAGCTTGCGCGTTACCAGCACCAGCAGATGAAGTTTTTTCACCAAGGCTCTTTAACAGCTGACTTAGTGAGTCAGGAGTAGCGCTACTATTTAATAGAGCCGTTTTGAGTTGAGCTAAAGCGCTAGCAATTTCCGGTGCAGCATCCTTAAGTTCATTTTCCCAGCTTTCAATGTTGCTTACCGCTGCATCAGCTGGAATAGAAGTTATACCACTCTTTAAGGCTGAGATAGTTGCATTTAAATCGGCTGCCATGAGTAGATTCTCCATTAGTTAATTTACGGTATTTGTTTGTAAAAAAATGCATAGCAGTTGACAGCGCAGATTACTGCTTTTTGAGCTGCTTTAATGTCTTAGTTAGGAAGATGCCATGTAATCTTGACAACCTTCATCTAAAGACCAAGCTTTATAAGCAGTATCTGCAATGCGAACTCATGAATTTTTATAACAAACAGCATTGATAGTATTAATTTTTGTGAGCTAATTACATCTATCTTTGGGATAATTTTTGGTATTAATTGATACAATTTATTTTAAAATTACCGCAAAAAACGCAGAAACCCGGTTTCTTACAGAAACCGGGTTTGTGAGGGCAAGTAATTTTTATAACTACATTCCTTGCCAGAGCAAACATTTTAGGAACCAGCAACCATAGCAGGCATTAACACTTGGTCAATAACATGAATTACGCCATTATCGGTGATAATGTCAGTTTTCAGGACATTGGCATCATTGACTTTTATTTTGCCGTCAGCAGACTCGATCGCCAAAACAGAACCCTCAACCGTCTCTGCTTCTTCAATTTGCGCTAAGTCGTCAGACCTAACATCGCCAAAACTGACATGATACGCGACAATCTTTTTTAGCTTGGGGATATCTTGCAGCAACGCATCTAAAGTTCCTTCGGGTAGCTTGGCAAAAGCTTCATCAGTCGGTGCAAAGACTGTATAGGAACCAGGAGTATTGAGAATTTCTTCATCGAGTTTGGTAGCTTTAACGGCTTTAATGAGGGTGTTGAAGTTTCCGGCTTGGACAGCAGTTTCCACAAGATTAGCCATGCGATCGCTTTGATTAATTAATTTGGTGTTACAAACTACTTATAAATAGACAATCATCCTATTAACCTCTATCAACAGAGCAGTATATCTATCAGTGCTGCTAAACTGGGGAAGACCCCAAGAACCACCGACTATGCTAAAGCGTTCTAAATTCGAGACAACTCAGTCCCAAATTATGCACCGTGCTGAGGATCTAATTAGTGCAGCTTCAAATCGCTACCGCATCACGGTTCAGGTGGCAAATCGTGCCAAACGCCGGCGTTATGAAGACTTTGAAAATAATGAAGATATAATGATGAAGCCAGTACTTCGGGCAATTATCGAGATGTCTGATGAACTTACTCAGCCAGAAATTATTGGCGAATTATGAAGGGACTAGGGACTAGGGATTAGGGACTGGGGACTAGGACTAATTATGTACCCTTTATAAACGGTGGCGTACTTACTGTGAAACTTCAATGCTCTATATTACCGCTCTTTCTTTAATAAAAAACGCCTCCAGAAAGGTAGGATGAGCAAAAAATCATCGTTCATTCAACCGTACTTGCAAGCACTCACTGCCTTAATGGTAGTGAGTTTGCTTGTTTTCGGTTCGGGACAGGGCATAATTCACACAAATTTACTTAATATCCAACCCGCTATAGCCCAAAGAATTAGTCCGGGTGAAGTTTGGCAAAAAGTATATCAGCAATTGCCCGACTTTCCACGAGAAAATAAATACATCAGCAAAGAATCTGGCAAAGTTGCCGAAAACAATACTCTAGCAAGTCGCTTGCTCAGGTATCATGTTTATGTAAAAGAACGTGCGCCAAATTATCGATTAGATTGGAAGTTAACTTTGGCTGATTACCTCGGTGCAAATGAAGTTATGTATGTGACGACGTATCCCGGTAATGATACTTTACGGCAAAATCCTTTAGAAGGCGACAAAGCAGCCATTTCCCGTCTTAACATTAGTCAGCGAAACGCCTTAGTGCAAGTCTTAGTCAACATCTTTACCCCCAGGAATTAGGGACGCTTGGGCTAGAGATTAGGGACTAGAAAAAGAATTATTATATTATTTATACCCAATGCCCAATGCCCTATGCCCCATGCCCAATTAATAAAAAGTGGATCTGATTGGCGTATTGGCTGGAATCCTAATGCACCTGAATTTAAAGGTTTGGTGGGTACAGATGATTGGGCGATCGAGTTAACCGAAGCCGAATTAAATGACTTTTGTCGGTTACTAGCGCAGCTAGCAGACACGATGAAGCAATTAGCTGGCGAATTGATGGATGAAGAGAAAATCGCCTGCGAAGCCGAAAGCGATTTATTATGGATGGAAGTTGAAGGCTATCCCGACGCCTACAGCTTGCGCTTTATCCTCAATACAGGGCGTTGTGTAGAAGGTAAATGGAATGCTGACGCTGTTGCTGGCTTGCAGCAAGCCGCTGCAACGCTGAAAGTATTTTGAATCAATTCGTTATTGTTTTTCTTTATAACTTATGCTATAATGGCAAAGTTAAGTTGATTGATTTTAGATTCAAAATTGGATAAATCTAAAATCCAAAATCAAATTAACGGGGCGTAGCGCAGCTTGGTAGCGCGCCACTTTGGGGTAGTGGAGGTCGTGGGTTCGAATCCCGCCGCTCCGATTGATAAAGTAAATATTTACAAAGCAGTGTAAGCTGTAGTGTGGGCAATGTCCTAGCTACAGTTTTTTAGTAATTCCCAATCCCAAATCGGTATGACATCTGCACCCCAGCTACTAACCGATCCGTTTCTACAACTACCTACTGAAACTTCAGTACGAGTTGTTTGGTTTACCGAGTTTGCCGGTCAACACACAGTCACCTATGGCGAAAATTTCGATAAAATAGTTGTTGCTACCACAACTAAACTCAGTCGCACGCGGGAAGACCAAAACTCGCAAGTAGCAAATCAAACTGAATATCAACAACCTGTCAAACGCGATATTTGGCGACATGAAGCTGAGGTTACTGGTTTAACTTGCGGTGTACGGATTCCTTACCGCGTCACGAGTGTGCGGGAAGATGGCGAAAGCGTTAGCAGCGATGTATTTACTCTTGCACCTTCGCCAAAACCAGGTACACCTCTGAAAATTTTACTTACTTCCGACCATCAAATCAAGCCGATGGTAGCGGCAAATCTGCAAAAGATGGTGGAGACGGTTGGACGAGTGGATGCAGTTTGGTTTGCAGGTGATTTGGTAAATGTAAGCGATCGCGCTAGCGAATGGTTTGATGATAATCGCGGTGGTGCTTTCTTTCCGTGTTTGCAAGGTCGTGCTAATTATAAAATAGATAATACATCCTACACTGGCGGGCAAATAATTCAACATACACCAATGTTTACTTGCATTGGTAATCATGAAATTATGGGACGTGCCAGAACAGAAAGTTTAAATGATGAATTTGATGATACGATTCCCCGTACAGTAGCCCAAAAGTTGTATGGGGAATCTCTGAAAGATAATTCTTTTAACACCGATACTTACGAAGAGATTTTCACCCTACCGCAAAGTATAGAAGGTGGCAAAACTTATTATGCAACTAGCTTTGGTGATGTGCGTTTGGTAGTACTTTACGCGACGAATATGTGGCGATTTCCTAACATGGATGCAGACGCAAAAGGTAGGTATCGGGAACGAGATGCTGATTTAAAAACAAGTGAAAATTGGGGTTACGGACAGCATATTTATGAGGCGATCGCTAAAAATAGCAAGCAATATAATTGGCTAGTGCAAGAACTAAATAGTCCTGAGTTTAAACAAGCAAAATACAAAGTTGTCATGTTGCATCATCCACCTCATTCTTTGGGTGGTAACGTTGTTCCTGCATATACCGATCCAGTGCAGATAATTGAACGCGATGAAGATGCTAATATTAAAGCAGTGCGTTATGAATATCCCAAAAATGCAGATTATATTATTCGGGATATTATACCCTTACTAGAAGCGGCGAAAGTGCAATTTGTATTTTATGGGCATTCGCATTTGTGGAACCGCTTTGTTAGTCAATCGGGAATGCACTTTTTGGAAACATCTAATGTTGGTAATTCTTACGGTGCCCACTGGGGTGAAAACAAGCGAAAAGTGCCAATTGGATATCAAGAAGATTATGCGGAAGTTGGCGATCCAAATGATTTAGAACCAATTATACCCTCGATTGCCCCACTGTTAGGTGAAAATGGTAAACCTTTGCCGTATATTGCTAGTAATGACATCACTGTTTTTAGCATTTTCGACACGGGAACGGGGACAATTAGCAGCTATCGTTTTGATATTCGCAAACCGAATTCGCAAATTGTAAAGTTTGATGAATTTAAGTTGAAATAGTTGCTTATTTAGTCTAAGTCAATGCCAAGCGATTTTAATCTTTCAGCCAAATGTTCAGCGCGTTGTCGTTCTTGTTCTAACTCTAATTGTGCCTGTAATGCAGCTTCTTGGGGTGTTGGCACTAAACTACCTTCACCGGTAAAGTAGCGCAGTTTGCCGGAGTCGAGACCCAAATACAAGCTTAACTCCTGACTCCAGCGCCAACCATTGTTATTGGCAGTAATTTCTTTATATTCACTTCCAACTAGTCTAAATCCTGCAAATTCTAACGTGTCAGGTGAAAAGTAGAAATATTCTGGTGTGTGGAAAGAGTTTTGATACAGGTTTTTTTTCAAATTACGGTCTGTGTCGGCAGTGCTAGTCGATAATAATTCGATAATCAAATTGGGATATTTGCCGTCTTCTTCCCAAACTACCCAAGAGTTGCGGGGACGCTTTTGAGTTTGTTTGACTAAGAAAAAATCGGGACCGCGAAAATCACGATTTCGCAGTTGTTGGCGACTAAAATAAATGGTAAGATTAGCACCGATGAAATAATCATTTTTGTCGCGCCACAGCCAATCTAAGCAAGTGACAAGCAGCAATAGCTGCATATAGTGGAGGGAACTTTCCATTTCCGGCTCATCGCTGTATAACTGACTTGCGTCAGGCATCATTGCTTCTAGTTGCTGTGCAGTTAATACCATTTGGCGCTCATCTCACAACATTTATGGGGCTAGTTTATATTATCATTGCACATAAGCGCATTGCTGTGCTGTAACGTTGCTTGTATGCATTCACCTCAAAAGCGATCGCAATTGCTTTTGAGGAATGCGATCGCTTAATATCAAATAAGGTCAAGCCTGGATTAAAGTTCCCACAATGCCTATTTTCCAACTTAACCAAGATAAGCTAACTGATATCACCGATTTGAAAAAGCTTTTGATACAAATCAAATATTAAAAGAAATTTATAAGTTAGTAAGACTTTTAAATAATATACCTCAAATTTGCTTTTACCCCGCAGGCGCGGTTTGTTTGTGTAGTCGAGTTCTGTTTTCTTAAAAGACTTACCAATTTATCAACTTTCATAAATCTATCCTTAGATAAGAAAAATAATGAGAATTGTAAAGTGATATTACAAAGCTTGCAAAAATATTTAGAAATCGTCAAGTATCCAAACATGGCTCTAACGTAGAACCTAGTAGGAGAAACTGGAGGCAATTATGGTGAACATAAATAATATTCAAAAGTATCGGTTTGTCTGTACCCTGACCTTTGGCGATATCTACGGGCAAATAATTGTTTGGTTAATCACCATCACTATTAGTTTAGCTGCTGCCTTGGCGCTGATGGGTGCCAGACGACCCGTTTATGCTTTAGCTACAGTTGGACTTGTTGTTTTGCTATCGTTGCCTTTCTTGCTTTTTGCCTTCGTGACTACATTGTTAAATCATATTGAATTGTCTCCTGTAGACGCAGGAACAAAAATGGAACCAATACCCGGTAACGTTTCCCAGCAACAACCTGTAGAAGCAACCAGCTGAGAATAAGTTAGAAGTTAGGAGAACGGAGTAGGAGGAGCGTTTATAACTCCTAACTCCTAACTCCTCACCTTTAATCCAAATAATCTCCCTGTCGATTGGCAGGGAATTTTTTTTGATGTCCTTAGAACAGCAGTTCTTTTTGCAGTTGGGGGGTTGATTATGATTCCTAAATCATAGGAGTATTTTTTTATTTATTGTTTATATATTAATACCAAATAAATTGGTAATAAATAATTCTTAAGGTTGGTATTTTTTCATTATAGTTGGTACTTGGTAGGTAAATAATGGTGGTAGTACCTTGTGTAAATTACTTTAAGTAATTTCATCACCACTACCCTCTAATTCGCTCAAAGCCTTAGCTATAGCCTGTCTACAGAATTCTGGATAGTTATCGAGAGATTTTACTTTCGCTTCTACTTCCTCTGTCACCCTAAAGGCTAACCTCCCTGTTAGTGGTTTATCTCTATCAGTTTTAAATCCATGTCCTTTTAAACTTTCAGGATTCCCTTTAGGGTTAGGCATTAATTAAGAAATATGAAGAAAATTTGAAACGTTAGTGAACATACGTATAGAGTCTTTAATTGGTAGGGGAATACTTTGGACGGTTCTCCCCTACCAATATCCATTAACAACAATCAACGGACATTATCATTTTATGTTCACTCGAAGCGAATTGGAAATTAAAACCCTTGGGGAACTTAAGGGACTGTGCAAGCAGTACGGACTTAAGCCACTGGGCAACCCTGCTTATAAAACTGCTTGGATTGACGCTTTGTTGACCTTTGCGGCTATTGCCTTGCGTCAGATGAAGGAAGGGGAAGGACTGACAAGAATGATATTTATTGGCTATAGTGTTTTGTGTAAATTACTTTAAGTAATTTCATCCTCACTACTCTCTAGTTCGCTCAGAGCTTTATAGATAGCCTGTCTACAGAATTCTCGATAATCATCTATTGTTTTAAGACGCGCCATTACTGACTCAGGAATTCTTATTGTCAGTTGCGCTTTAAGCGGTTCATCTCTAGTTGTGGTAAATGGTTGCAGATTGTCTGGGTTCCCCTTGGGGTTAGGCATTGATTAAGAAATATAAATATATATTGATTAACGCGAGTTCGCGTGAATTAATTATTAATTGGCAGGGGAATACTTTGCACGGTTCTCCCCTACCAATATCCACCTTTTTAAAATGGACAATTCCATGTTTACACGTTCTGAATTGGAAATCAAAACTTTAGGGGAACTTAAGGGACTGTGCAAGCAGTACGGACTTAAGCCACTGGGCAACCCTGCTTATAAAACTGCTTGGATTGACGCTTTGTTGACCTTTGCGGCTATTGCCTTGCGTCAGATGAAGGAAGGGGAAGGACTGACAAGAATGACCTTTAAAGGTTATCAGGATTTAGGGCAAGCGTTAGATCAGATGGGACAACCTACAGATCAGCAAGCTGCATTAATTAAAGCAACGATGCAAGCAAAGCGTTTAGAGTATCCCCATCGCTACGACCAAGAAGCACTGCTTAACTTGCATAAAGCTAAGATACACTTAGCACAAGCGCTTGACTTGTTGAACATTTATGTATTGGTGTAATCTCAAGTAGTCGCAAAAGATTCTTATTTTCGGGTAGGGGTCTTTTCTTATTTCTCTAATTTACTTTAACTAATCACTTTAAGTAATTTGAAAATACTATAGCTGTCCTGGGGGAGTTGTCGAAACATACGTAGAGTCCGGCTTAAAGCGGTGTGGATGTTCTCGCTTTAGGGTCTGTTGCGCTCTTGACCTTGGTAACGCATTATCCATCATGTCTGGTGTGCGTTAGGATAAAATCCGTAACGCACCCTACAAATACTACTAACCTCCCTGTCTATTGGCAGGGAATTTTTTTTGATGTCTTTACAATAGAACAACAGTTCTTTTTGCCGTCGGGGGCTGATATATGCTTGAGCATGATGTGATTATTATCGGGGGGGGATTGGCAGGATGTCGCGCAGCAGTGGAAATTGCCAGAACCGATCCTAGCTTGAATGTAGCTGTGGTGGCGAAAACTCACCCGATTCGTTCCCACTCGGTAGCTGCCCAAGGTGGGATGGCAGCGTCGCTGAGAAACGTAGATACAGAAGATAGCTGGGAAGCACACGCTTTCGATACTGTCAAGGGTTCGGATTATTTGGCAGACCAAGACGCGGTAGAAATTCTTACCCGTGAAGCGCCAGATGTAGTGATTGACTTGGAACACATGGGTGTTTTATTCTCTCGCTTAAATGATGGTCGCATTGCCCAACGCGCTTTTGGCGGACATTCTCACAATCGCACTTGTTACGCTGCCGATAAGACCGGTCACGCAATTTTGCACGAATTGGTAAATAACCTGCGCCGCTACGGTGTGCAAATTTATCAAGAGTGGTACGTAATGCGCCTGATATTAGAAGAAGGTCAGGCGAAAGGTGTAGTGATGTACCACCTTTTGGATGGGCAAATAGAGGTGGTGCGAGCTAAGGCGGTGATGTTTGCTACAGGGGGCTATGGTCGCGTTTATAACACCACTTCTAACGATTACGCTTCTACGGGTGATGGTTTGGCGATGACAGCGATCGCCGGTTTGCCACTCCAAGATATGGAATTTGTCCAGTTCCACCCCACTGGATTATATCCCGTCGGGGTGCTGATTTCTGAAGCGGTGCGGGGCGAAGGCGCTTATTTGATTAATAGTGAGGGCGATCGCTTTATGGCGAATTACGCACCCAGCCGGATGGAACTTGCCCCTCGTGATATTACCTCGCGAGCGATCGCTTATGAAATTCGCGCCGGTCGTGGCGTTCATCTTAATGGTAGTGCAGGCGGACCCTTTGTCTATCTCGACTTGCGTCACATGGGCAAAGAAAAAATTATGAGCCGCGTTCCCTTCTGTTGGGAAGAAGCACACCGCTTAGTTGGTGTTGATGCGGTAACGCAACCGATGCCAGTACGTCCAACCATTCACTATTGTATGGGTGGTATCCCAGTTAACACCGATGGTCAAGTCCGCAGTAGTGGCGAAGGGCTTGTTGAGGGGTTTTTTGCTGCTGGGGAGACATCTTGCGTATCTGTACATGGTGCGAATCGTCTTGGTAGTAATTCGCTGTTGGAGTGCGTGGTTTATGGAAAGAGAACTGGAAGTGCGATCGCTCGATTTGTGCAAAACCGCAAGTTACCCACAGTAGACGAGCAAAGTTACATCAAAGAGGCAAAGCAACAAATTCAAGCTTTGTTAGATCAGCCTGGACAGTATCGCATTAACCAAGTGCGTCAAGCCTTCCAGGATTGTATGACAGAATATTGCGGCGTTTTCCGCACCCAAGAATTAATGCATCAAGGCTTAGAAAAAATACAAGAATTACAAGAAAAAGCTTCGCAAATATACTTAGATGACAAAGGCAATTCTTGGAATACAGAAATTGTCGAAGCCTTGGAAATGCGAAGTTTAATGGTGGTAGGACAAACAATTCTTTCCTCAGCCTTAAATCGCCAAGAAAGTCGTGGTGCCCATTTCCGCGAAGATTATCCGCAACGCGATGATGAAAACTTCCTCAGACACACACTAGCTTATTATTCACCTGCGGGAATTGATATTCAATATCGCCCGGTGACGATTACCATGTTTGAGCCAAAAGAGCGAAAATACTAAAATATTTACACTGTAGAGACGTTCCGATGGAACGTCTCTACAGGACATCCGCTGTTAAAGACGCCCACTAACTATATATTAGGAGGCAATTATGTCCCAAACACCTTTAAAAATGACGGTTGAGGAGTATCTAACCTACGATGATGGCACAGACAAGCGTTACGAACTTGAAAACGGGGTGTTGGTAGAGATGCCTCCCGGTACTGGCAATCACGAAGCAATCATCACGTTCGTGTTATTTCAGTTTATTTTGGAAAAACAACGACTGGGACTAACGTTAGAACCGCGTTCCAATGGTGTCGAAGTCATGACCAACAAACAAATTAGGCGACCCGATATATTGGTTATGACTCAACAGCAAGCTGCTTGCATTGAAAATAAATCGGCTATTCTTAGAACTGCACCACCACTTATTGTTGAAGTCGTATCTCCCGAATCTGTTGACCGCGACTATAATATCAAAACATTAGAATACGCAGCTTTTGGTGTTAATGAATATTGGATTGTTGACCCGTTAGAAGACAAGGTAACAGTCTACTTGCTAGCTGGTTCAGTTTACAATCAAACAATATTTACTGGCAATCAAGCAATTGTATCGCAAAATTTTCCACAAATTAACCTGACTGCCCAGCAACTACTGGTGTCGAAGCTTTAATATACGACTATCACAACAATTATTTAAGTAATCCCAATTCCATGCGTGCGATTAATTCTTTGGCAAGGGGATAAAATATTTCTGCACGTTTTTTATTACCTTATAGTTATTGTCTAGATTACTTACAACTTTAATGAGTGCGGCAGGAATTCATTTGTTTTTGTGGAGCGATCGCATTACATCCTTTCTGATAAGCTACGGTTGGTGTGTTTGTTTGAAGTTGTTAGTTGCCGAGACAGAAACAATCGGATACAGCGATATATCTTTGCCAGTTAGTGTCGCGCTTTCTATCAGCCCATCCAAGTTTTCCGCTACGACCAAAAGTTGAAAACGCTCTATATTCAGGCTGGTGTAACTGATGAAATTGCAGTCATAATTGATCAAGATGGAAATTGGGACTTTGTTCTATGACGCAGAACTTACACCAAATGACAAACACTGAACTAAAGCAGTATATTTCCAAACATAGAAATGATGAGGAAGAATTTCGCGCAGCATTGGAAGTTTTGATGAGTCGTAGTGACCCTTCTACAAAGCAACCTTATCCCTTTGATCTTGTTGATCCTGACAGCGAGATAAAAGCTTTGTTAATGGAAAAGCTCAAAAAAGCTGAGTAGTAAAAGCGGACAGATGAAAGGCTCTATAGTATAGTTGAGGACGTTTATTAGTAATTTGAATGACTTAGTTGTTTGGCAGCAAGCGATCGCGATTTTCAATTGCCCACTGCTTGAAGGATGTTGAGGGTTTACCCGTGACAAATTGCACATCATCGCGGACACTACCGATGTAGCCCATACGACCATCCATCACTTGACGCATAAACTCTACACCCGCTTCAGCATAATTTGGCTCCACAGGAATCTTACCTGACATCAGCAGTTCCCGCAGATCGTCGGGTTGCTTATAATCACAGCGGATTTTTTGTTTTAGCACTTCGCTTAAGATGGCAGCAACTTCTGCACCGTTAAGGGATTCTGTACTCATCCAGTAGTCTTTACCACCGAATTTTGCTGAACCTTCGTGCAACACAGTTGCAGCAACCGCAGCGACATCCTTGAGTGCAATCCAACCCAAACGTCTATCACCACAAAACATTGAAAATGCCCCATCCTTTAAAGGAGCAATACCTAGCAAATTTTCCATAAAATAATTTGGATGAAGGTGAGTCCAAGCAATGCCACTGGCTTCGATATAGCGCTCAATCATCTGATGCCATGCGAAGTGCGGATCGGTACAGTCCCACTCGCCAAAAATACCCAGATGAACAATATGCTGCACACCTGCTTTCTTCGCAGCATCAATCAAAGTCTTGCTCTGCACAAGCATCGCTACCGTATACCCTGTCAGCAAGAAGAGGCGATCTACCCCTGCTAGTGCGCCAGCAAACGTGCGTGGATCATCTAAATCCAGGTAAACTACATCCTGCCCCTGAGCGCAGAGTGTCTCAACTTGTTCGAGTCTGCGGGAAGAAAGGCGAACTTGAAGTTCGGACGTTTGGCTCAACGCTTCTATAATAAGTCGTCCGATTTGTCCGGTAGAACCAATGATTAAAACGGTAGGTTTTGTTTTGTTGATAATTGTCATGTTTTTATACCTGAGGTGCGAGAGTTAGCCTTTAAAAACCGATGCGTAATCTTGGGTGAATTGATTAAATGTGACGGGTTGTTTCTTCGCTACATCAGCGATCGCTGTGGTGATTGCAGACTGCGAACCGTGCGCGATCGGCGTGAAGAGTTCTGTCAGTGCATCCGCAAACCATTCTGACTGTCCCCATTGCATAAGTCTTTGTTTGAAGTTTTCTGGCTGTACGGCAACATACTTGAGAAGATTGCCGCGTACTTGCGAGATTTGTTCGACGGCTTGATTCATTGTCAGGGCTTCTGACCCTGTAATCGTATAAGCCTTGTCTGCGTGACCGTTTTCAGTCAGTACAGCTGTTGCGACCGCTGCGATATCTCGTATATCCACCATTGCGATCGTCGCATCGGCAAACGGCAAATACACTTCGGTTTGAGTCGGTGCTGCAAATTGCAACAAATTTTGCATAAAAAATGTGGGTCGCAGATGTGTAAAAGCGATACCGGATTGCTCAAGATACTGTTCCGCTTGACTATGCCACTTAAGGATGAGAATCGATGAGTCAATATCCGCACCTGCTGCTGAGAACTTGACGATATGCTTTGTTCGTGCTCGTTTTGCCGCATTAATGAAATTTTGTTCTTGTTCAACTTGCTGTGGAGTATTCGCTGATAAAAGCAATGCTTTTTCAATGCCCTGTAACGCTTGCTCTAGCCTCTCTGGATGGTCGAAATCGCCCGTTGCAATTTCAACACCCAACGCCTTCAGGTCTGCTGCCTTCTTTTGATCGCGAATCAGTATCCGAATAGATTGCCCTGCTGCTAACAATTGTTTGACAATCTCACGTCCGTTGTTACCCGTTGCACCAGTGATTAGAAACATAAATTTCTCTGAGTATGATTCGTTTGATTGAAATGCTTGCCTTAGATGTAGCGTTCACCACCATCAATGTGCAAAACTTCGCCAGTGATGAATAAATTTGTCATCAGCATCGTCACAGCTTGTGCCACATCTTCGGGTTTACCGATGCGCTTGACGGGAATCTTCTCAATCACAGCATTGATTGTGGTGTCGTAGTTATCACCCAACACATTGCTGACCAGCGGCGTATCTATCCAACCGGGAGCGATCGCATTCACCCGAATCGGAGCCAATTCTAATGCAAGGCTGCGAGTCAAGGCTTCAGCTGCCGCTACTCCCACGGTGGTCATTGTGGTTCCAGGAGTAGGGCGATCGGCACGCACACCAGACATGAGCGTAATCGATCCCTCTTTCGACAGTTTGGGAGCTGCTGCACGAACCACATACAACGCCCCAAAAATCCGCTCTTCCAAACCTTGGCGAAACTCATTCGGGTCAGTGTCAAGAATCTTACCAACACTCAAACCACCTGCCGGAATGAACACGTGATCGACGCGATCGAGTCCAGCAAAAATTTCCTGTACTGATGCTTCATTCGCTACATCCGCTACCACCGTTTTCACATCACCTAGCAAAGCTAATCGAGCCTTAGAAAGTTTTTCTTCAGAGCGCCCAGAAATCGTGACTTTTGCGCCTTGTTGAAGTGCTAATCTTGCGGTTTCAAAACCGATTCCACTACTGCCACCGACAATTACAACTGTCTTATTATGCAGTGTCATAACAACCTCGCTTGATGTTTCAAAAAAACGGTTGGAATTTCTTTTACCCCTTGCTTTGAGCGGCTTTGTAATTCCTCACGTTTCCACAGTAAGCGGGATACGTTATGCTGTCTAATGAAAAATGTATATGATAATTATGCCTGAGAAGCATAATGTGTCCCTGGACTTGAATTTGCTGCTTGTCTTCGATGCGGTGATGTCAGAATTGAACGTGACTCGCGCTGCGGACAAACTTTCGATGACGCAACCTGCGGTGAGTAAATCGCTGACTCGTCTGCGTCGTGCCTTTAGTGATGACTTATTTATCAAAGTCCAAAGCGGTGTCAAACCAACCCCAAAGGCAATGAAACTGTGGATTCCGATTCGGAATGGATTGGCAGAAATTCGACAGGTGACAGAGCCTTCTAGTTTCGATCCAGCTACTTCTGCTGTCACATTCACGCTGGCAATGAATGATTATGTCGCCAGCTTATTTGCCATTCCATTGATTCAGCGACTGGAACAAACTGCGCCAAATATCAATGTGCGAATTGTGCCCAGTACTAATATCGATGCTCCTTTATTATTGGAGCAAAGCGAAATTGACTTGGCGATCGGCGCAATTTCATCCTCGAAATCTCGACTGCGAACTCAGCAGCTATTCACCGACCACTACGTCTGTGGAATGCGAAAAGAACACCCGCTAGCCAAGCGGAAGTTGACATTGGAACAATTTGTGGGTGCGAATCATCTGCTGATTACCCTCACGGGGGAAGCGACGGGATTTGTCGATCGCACTTTGCAGGAAAAAGGCTTGCAGCGCCGAATTGTGATGACGGTGAATCAATTTGCCCTCGCTCCATCCGTGCTTGCAAACTCCGATCTGATTGCCGCAATCAACTATCGGAGTGTTCAACGCAGTCCATTCGCACTTGCATTGCATCTGACTGAACTTCCCTTCGAGCAGTCATCGATTAAGGTCTGCATGATGTGGCATGAACGAAAGAGTCGGGATATTGCTCATAGCTGGTTGCGATCGCTACTGGTTGAGTTTTGCAGTCACTTCTGACTTGATGCTGAACTGTTAGTAGTTTTATGGACAAAATAGCAAAATGCTTTTGTAGCGTTGCGATCGCCCGTATGTTGCCGAGGGGTTTTCTTTCAAGAAAACCCCTCCCCTGTCACAAAAAGTGACAGGGCAACCGTTCTTTCAGAACGGTTGGGCAACAGGGCGCGCTACGCGATCGCGTTCGCGTAGCGTCTCCGTCAGGAGAAGCGACTCCTTCGGAGTATCGCGCTTACACAAACTACAATCACTCTAATTTGATAAAAACTGCCATGTCTTTCTTAAAAACGCATTCCCAAACGCTATATGATACTGACTACTTGCAATGGATAGAAACGACTGTGGAAAAATTGCAAAGTCAGGACTACGCAAACGTAGACTGGGAGAACCTGATCGAGGAAATTGCCGACATGGGAAAAAGTGAGCGTCGGAGCCTCAAGAGTAATTTTATTGTAATTTTGGTGCATTTGCTCAAATGGCAGTTTCAGCCGCAAAAGCAAAGCGGTAGCTGGGAAGCAAGCATCATTGAGCATCGTAGACGTGTTAAAGAAGCTCTAGATGATTCGCCTAGTCTCAAATCTTATCTTGAAAGCGTCTTTAAAGAGTGTTACGCACAAGCAGTTAAGCAAGCAAAAGCCGAAACTAATTTGCCAGTAGAGTCCTTTCCTGTGATGTGTCCATACGAGCTAGCAGAAGTGACAAATGATGAGTTTTTACCTCAGTAAGCACCACGCAGCCCAATACCGTTATACAAAAACGAAATTATTCAAACTTCTTCATTTTTCCTTTGTTGACTTGTACCTGGAATAGATGTATAATCACATTCGCATAGAAGGGGAGTAGCTGCTGGCAAAAAGACTTTAAAGAAAGCCAGCGCATCTGAATCAACATACTGGCGATGAGCCTGGTTCAGATGGCAAGTATTTAGATATTTGAAAGCGAGACCTTCACTGAGTTCACACAAAAAAGTGTGGAGTTCGGTGAAGTTTCGTAACTCTCATTTAGCTCCACACAGGAAAAAAATCCTTAGGAGCTTGAGAGAGTGCTAACAGCTTTTACCGCAGGTTTATTATTAATTACAGTTTCCGAATTAGGAGATAAAACTTTTTTTATCGCCGCAATTTTAGCGATGCGGCACTCGCGACGGCTGGTATTAATCGGTGTGACAGCGGCTTTAGCTGCGATGACAATAATTTCTGTGGTAGCGGGGCAAGCAGTATCTTTCTTGCCAAAACTTTACGTTCATTACGCAGAAATTGTTTTATTTATCGGCTTTGGTATCAAACTGCTGTATGACGCGAATCGGATGTCGGCTTTGAGTTGTGATGCAGAAGTAGTAGGAGAGGCTAAAGAGGCGGTAGAACAAGCAGAGAAGCAACTGCCCAAGAAAAAAACGCCACTGTCAATTATAATAGAAGCCTTTGTATTAACATTTATGGCAGAGTGGGGCGATCGCACACAATTTGCCACCATTGCTCTAGCCGCTAGCAATAACCCTTTTGGCGTAACCGTCGGTGCCATATTAGGACATTCTATTTGTGCAGTCATTGCCGTAAGTTGTGGACGAATGATCGCCGGACGAATCTCCGAACGCCAACTTACCCTAATTGGCGGATGCTTATTTATCGTCTTTGGTGTAATGGCAGCAATCGAAGGGAGTTAGGAGTTAGTGGATAGTGGATAGTGGTTAGTGGATAGTGGTTAGTGGATAGTGGTTAGTTGTCCCCCTTGTCCCCTTGTCCCCTTGTCCCCTTGTCCCCTTGTCCCCCCCTCCCCCCATCTCCCCCTCCCCCCCTCTCCCCCTCACGGTGTCGGAGAAGCCGTCGGACTGGGTGAGGCTATTGCTTGTTGGTTAATTTGGTCTTTATATTGAGCGGGGGCTAAAGTGGCAGCTTTGTCAAATAAAGGTTTTGCCTCTTCAATTTTGCCTTGTTCTTTGACGAGCAACGCCTTTGCTAAAACCGGGCGAAAATCTTTAGCATCGCTTTTAATTGCTTGCTCGTAAATAGAGAAAGCTTGAGTGTAGCGTTTTTGGGAAGCGTAGACGTTGCCCAAAAGTACTTGGACAGCGATCGCATCCACACTTCCCGGTTGAATTTTATTTGCCTGGGTTGAGGTAGTCAGCGTATCTTGCAGCAAACCGATCGCCGCTTCCGGGCGTTTTTGAGATAACAAAAGAGCCACCATGCCTTGTAAAGCTTCGATATCCCCTGGTTTCGTTGCCAAAACAGAACGATAAGCTTGAGCAGCTCCTTCTTTGTCGCCTATTTGCTGTTTTGCTTGCGCTAGTAGCACCGCGTATTTCGTTTGTTCTGGATTTAGCTTGACTAATTTTTCTAAAGGTTCGATTACCGCTTGAATGTCAGCTGGTTGAATTTCACCTTTTCCTTTTTGACTCAGCAGCTGTAACCTAGCTTGTAATAACCCTTTAAGCGCGGCTTGATTTTCTGGTTCGCGTTGCAAAACTAATTCATAACCCCGTACTTCGTCTTCTACCTTTGATTTTGGGTCAGAAGCAGGCGAAGTGGCGACTTTGGCGCTACTGGTGTTTTGAGTTGGGCGTTGCGTATCATTAAATGCCGTAATTAAGGGAACCAGAGAAACCCCGACAAAAGCAACTACTGCCAGCAACAGCACTACTTTAACCATCCAACGATTGCCTTGTTGAGACACAAAACCGTCCTTTAAAAATTTTAAAAAGTTTGCGGAATACGGGTATTTAGCTGTGAAATTTATAACAATTAGCAATTTACACTGCTAAAGTAGGTGATGACTTGAGGGGAAATCCTCTGAAATTGTAGCTATGTTAAGCTGCCGAAACTAGTGTAAAAGCGTTAAATTACACATTTAGTATCTAAATGGTAAGTTTAGCGTTTAGAGTATCACACAGAGCGCTCTTTCGCGTGGCTAACTTGAAAGAAATATACTTTTAAGCGCCGCACAAACGCTCTTTTCAGCTGCCTTAGTAAAATCCCACAATGGGATGTGTCTCCGCCGCAAGGAGTTTATATGAATTCCGACCTGATGCCGTCGTCCGAACCGTCCAAATCTGCCTCTAATCAAGAGCCAACTAGCCTAGAAGCAGCAAATCAAGTTGAAAAACCAGTCCAAGTTTCTAAACCTGAGAATTCTTCCGTTGAACCCAGCGAGACTGCCTCAGATGCAAACTTAGGCAATCGGCAGCAACCGATTCCCCCTCCCAGCGAACCGATGCAATATCGAGCGATCGGCTTAGTCCGAGGTCGCTACGTTGCTAGTGATGAACAATTCACTCAAGGAATGCTGCTGACTACAGATGGTGTAGAACTCAATGCCGTCCTTCTTGGTCGGATAATGAGTTTAGTTAAGAATCATTTAGATTTAGAAAAAGAACATTTGTGGGTAGTATATCCGCGTACAAGGCAAGAAAATGATGCACTGCACCTACAAATTGTCGGGGTTTGGGAGCCAGAAAACCTGGCGAAACATTCCATAGAGGATGAAAATCAAGACTCAAAGTCACAAGAATTAGTTTCTACTGATGAAGCTTCATCAGAATCCGCAGAAACTACCAGCGCTCTTACACCTTCATCAGAAATTGCCGATGGTGGTTTTTCGGTTCGTGGTGAAGTAGTTTACCAATCTTTTGACGCTAAAAGCTTGGTGGTTAAGATTAAACAAGCCCCTCGCAAGACAGATGACAAACCCAAATATTTCAAGTTGAAACTGACGGGTGTACTCGGTACAAAAGCTGTCGGCAAGTTTTGGGACTTCCAAGCGAAGCGAGAAGCTGATTTATTGATGATAGAAAACGCTACGGCGATCGCTGATTTGCCCAAAAAACGCAGACCACCTGAAAAAGGCGGTTTCCGTGGTGGCGGTGGCGGTCGTGGTGGCGGTGGTGGCAGAAAACCATATCCGCCCAGACGCAGTAGCGGCGAAACCCCCCGCCCAATCAAGAAAGGCGAGTCATCGCCAATGCCAAATCCCGTACCCAAAGCACCCGCTCCTAAGCCAATAAAACGACCGAAGCCGCAGCAGTAGTGGGCATTGGGCAATGGGCAATGGGCAATGGGCAATGGGCAATGGGAAAAGGGGAAAGAATTATTACCAACAATGCCCCATGCCCCATGCCCCATGCCCCATGCCCCATGCCCCATGCCCCATGCCCCATACCCCATTACCCAATATCAAAACTCCGTCCAGCGGTCTTGGGGTAAAAACGATCGCTCCATCGGAATTGGCGAAACTGCTTCTGTCAGGGTAAATGTACCAGCCTCAATCCACTGTTTCAATTCTTGTGCCACTTGTCTGGAAAGATATATACTGGCAAGGGGAGCAGCACGCACTGTTTTACCTTCAATAGTGACTCGCCCAGATTTGAGTTGGGCGTAACTCACTAACCCAAAGGTGGGACGGACGCGCCGAGGGATGGAAAAGTCTACTATCGGCGCTACTAAGTCTTTGTCAGTCACGCAAGCGCGTTCTACGACTTGTTCGTTCAATACCGGAAGTGGTACGCCTACGCCTAACATTAAGGAAGGTCCGTAACTTTTGAAGTAACAACCGCGTACCCAACGCGCATCCATTTGTTTGGCATCGCCAATTAACGCTAAAGTGGCGGCAGGACCAATGGGTGTATGATTAGGCAATCGCTTTTGTAAGGGAAAGTGCTGAGTACCTTCCCATGATACATAGCCAACACCGCCGCCTAAGAAAATTCGCGTACCAATGCCGATAAGCTGTAGTTCGGGGTCGTTGAGTAAAGGGGAAATCGCACCTGGGTTAGAGTAAACTGCATTCCCCAAACGCGGTTGTAGTGGACCGAGATAAGTGAAAAGTGGGCGATCGCCTCCATTCACCCCCACGATAAAATTTTGATAAAGATTGCGCGGATTAAATAAATAAAACTGATTTATTGTTTCACGGGTAATTGTGGTTTCAAAGGTGGCGCGGGGGTAACAATCTGTTACTTGTCCTTGTGCGCGTACATGTACGGGTTTGCCGCCGATTAAATCTTCAATTACATGTCCGCCACCGCGTTCCCGGACTTCTTCGCCGTCGGTGACTTCCACGGCACAGCTTGCACCTATGTATAAATCTACTGCCCCAAAACCGGAATATACGGGGACACCATCTAACCAAGCGCGGCGAATTTTAATTGGTGGGTCGGTGTGCCCCAAGTTAATAATCGCACCTGATGATTCCATCGGCTCAAATGTGCCGGTGGTAATGACATCAGTTTCTTTGGCAACTTGAGTAACGCCGACTTCTGCAACTCGTGCTTTGAGTTCTTCAACAGTTAAGACTACTGCACGTTTGCGGGTAATTTTATCGTTAATTTCAGCAAGCGATCGCATATTGGACTGGGAATTGGGCAATGGGCATTGGGCAATGGGCAATGGGCATTGGGCATCGGGCATTGGGCATGGGGCATAGGGCATAGGGCATGGGGGAGCCAGTGCGCTATCGCGGCTTTGCCGACTTGAAGCATAGCCGCGTCGTGGGGCATGAGGCATCGGGCATAGGAAAAAGGAAAAGAATTATTACCAATGCCCAATTACCAATTACCAATTACCAATTCCCAATGCCCAATGCCCAATGCCCAATGCCCACTTGGACGATGCCCACTTGGACGATGCCCACTTGGACGATGCCCGATGCCCTTTATTATGATGCCCTATTATGAAGCGGCAACCTAACTGTAAACGTTGCACCGAGTCCTTCACCGTCACTCGCTGCGGTAATAGTACCATTGTGCATTTCCACCAAACTACGGACGATCGCAAGTCCTAGTCCCAATCCCTTATGCCTTGCTGTATATTGGTTATCAGCTTGACAAAATTGCTCGAATACATTTGGCAAAAAGTCAGGACTAATACCAATGCCTGTATCACTGACGGTGATTTGGGCTTCAGACTCAACTCGCTCTAACCAAATTGCAATCTGTCCTTGTTCTGGTGTAAACTTGATAGCGTTAGTCAGTAAATTCCACAAAACTTGCTGCAATCGATTGGCATCGCCGAAAACTTCGCCGATTGTAAATTCAAGTGCTGACTCAATCGCAATGCTTTTAGCATCAGCTAATGGACGGACTACATCAATTGCGGCATTAATTATTTGTGTCAAATCAACTGGGCACAGTTCAAGACGAAGTTTACCTTCACTGATGCGGGAAAAGTCTAAGAGGTCTTGAATTAACTCGTTTTGTAACTTGGCGTTACGCTCAATAGTTGCAAGTGCTCGTGCAGTAGCCAAGTCGTCTAACTTGCCACCTTGAATTAACTTTGTCCAACCGAGTATAGCATTAAGAGGCGATCGCAATTCATGAGATATAATTGCCAAAAACTGATCCTTTGTGCGGTTGGTTGCTTCTGCTTCAGCGCGACAGGCTTTTTCTTGTGCTAACAGTTGTTGGCGTTCTGCTTCGGCTTCTTTGCGTTCGCTGATGTCGCGTTGTACAAAAATAAAATTAGTGCATTCCCCTGATTCGTCAAGCATCGGGGTAATATTAACTTCTGACCAAAACTCCGATCCGTCTTTGCGGTAGTTAATTAGTTCTACCTTTACTGGCTGATAATTAGCGATGCAATCACGAATTTGCTCTAGTACTTTTGCATCAGTTTTCAGTCCGTTGAGGATATTCGGTGTCTCACCTAAAACTTCCTCAGCAGTGTAGCCAGTCATGTGAGTGAATGCTGCATTCACATAGACAATCCGCGCTTTAATTTCATCAATCAATTTGACTTCAGCAACCATAACTGCATCGGTTACTTGAGATAAAATATAAGCCTGAAATTTTAATTGCTCTTGAGTGAAGTTGAGTTTCCACAGCAGTTCTACTTTTTCGAGAGCGTGCTGAAGGGTTGTTTGCAAATTTTCTGCTGTGAGCTGTTCTTTGGTGAGATAGTCGGTAGCTCCTTTTTTCATTGCTTGGACAGCGATCGCTTCATTACCGCAAGCTGTCAGCATCACCACGGGAATATCTACCTGATTGGTTGCGTTCCTCAATTTCTCAAGAAACTCAAGACCATCCATATCAGGTAGAGAGTAATCGACTACAACACAATCTGGCTGCAAAATCTTGCACAATTCTAGCGCTTCTTCGCCAAACTCTGACTCGATGACACTATATATGTAGTTCGAGGCTTGGTGTAAATAACGGCGGAAAGTTTGCCTGTCTTCGTGACAATCATCAACGATGAGAATACTGCGTCGCTTGTGTGCCATTTTTTCCACCCTTAGCGGCAATTCATTTGTGCTTGCTTCCTTAATTGGTTTATTTATTTGCATATAATTTTTTTTAATCCCAGGAGTCAGGCGATCGCCCTCCTCCAATTAAGCTTTTACTGCTTTTACAGCAGATATTCTTAATTTCCCTTTGCACAACCAAAGTTATCTCTCAAAACTGAGCAAATTATGAACTTACGATAATTTATATCTAAAGATAGATAGATAATTCCAGATTAGCGATTATAAATAATTGTATTACCCATTCCCCTAGAGACGTTCCATTGGAACGTCTCTCCCCCTAACTCCAACCTAAGATTTTTGCCACTTGATCTGCCAGCTTCAAAGGGTCAAAGGGCTTGGCAATTACTCCTGCTACACCTAAGTGAGCAAATTGATTCGAGGGAAACTGTATTTTCGCACTCAGCAAAATGACTGGAATCGATTGGGTATCAGGTTTTTCTTGTAGATGATGAAATAAAGTAATACCATCCATTTCCGGCAGCATCACATCTAGCAAAATGGCATTTGGCTGTTCAATTTCCGCTATGAGTAACCCTTCATTAGCGGTGGTAGCGATGAGTACTTCCCAACCTCCTAAGGTTTCTAAGCAAGTCTGAACTACTTCGCTCAAACGTTCTTCGTCATCAATCAGCAGAATTCGTCGCATTACCAAAGGAGTATTTTTTTAGGCGGTCAAATCAGCCTACTTTGCGAGGCTCTACTCCTCCTCTAGCGCTGGTGGTAATCTAAAGGTAGATTTTATTTAAGTCCTTCAGAAACCCGACTTCTCAAAGAAGTCGGGTTTCTACAGCGGTAAGGTGAAATAGAAGGTACTGCCTTCACCTAAAACGCTTTCTACCCAGATTTTTCCGTTGTGCTGCTGCACAATAGTGCGACATATAGCTAGCCCTAGTCCTGTACCGCAGGAATTGCGAGAGTCTGAAGCATCAACTTGCTCAAACCTGCCAAAAATACTTTCTAGTTTATCAGCAGGAATACCTCGTCCTTGGTCTTTGACTTTGAATAGGAGATAGGGAGTGGGGAGTGGGGAGTGGGGAGTGGGGGAAGTGGGAGAGGGGGAGAGGGGGAGAGGGGGAGACAAGGAGATGGGGAGACAAGGAGAGGGGGAGAAAGAATTGTCCCCTTGTCCCCTTGTCTCCTTGTCTCCTTGTCCCCCACTCCCCCACTCCCCCTTGTCCTTTTCAACTTCTGCACTCAGAATAACAGTACTTCCTGAAGGCGAAAATTTAACGGCGTTTGCTAACAGGTTGACAAGAGTTTGAATGATGCGATCGCGATCGGCACATATCTCAACAGATAGGGGAAAAACTGTTAGGTTGATGTTGGCTTCTTCGGCAAGAGGTTGCACAGCCTCTATTGCTTGCTGCATTAAAGTAGCAGCATTACATGAATGTTTTGCCAAGACAATTTTGCCTGATTCGAGTCGCTCTAAATCAAGAACTTGATTGACCAAACGTACTAAGCGTTCGGTATCAAGCGCGGCAATTTCTAACATGCGTCGCGCTTTTTGCGGTTGGTTGTCGAGTCGTCCGGAAGCAAGCAATCCTAAAGAACCGCGAATCGAAGCTAATGGTGTTCGCAATTCGTGACTGACAATCGAAATAAACTCGTTTTTCATTTTTTCTATAGCTCGCATTTCGGTGATGTCTTCAACGGTTCCGACATGACCGATTAATTCTTTTTGGTCAGAAAAAATAGGAGCTGTTTTCAGCCGACAAAAACGTATAGTTCCGTCTCGATGAACAGAACGCACTTCCCCAATGAATTCTTGATTTGCTGTTACTGCTTGTAACCAACGAGAAAAATAAAGCTGACGATCTTCTGGGTGAACGAATTTGACCCAGCCATGTCCTAAAGCTTCTTCAAAAGTGTAGCCGCAAATTGCTTGAGCGCGAGGATTGGTGTAGATACATTTTCCTTGGGGATTTACTCGAAAGATGCCGACTGGGGAAGCTTCGCTTAAAGCGCGAAATTCGTCTTCGCAGCAGCGTAAGGCTGATAATGCAAGTTTGCGATCGCGAAGTGTGCCGCAGGTATCGCTAATATCCCATCCTTCAGAAATTAGTAATACGATTTTGCCGGTTTCATCTAAAACTGGTTTCAGGGAAAAGTCAATTGTTTGGACTATTTCTCCTGCACCAAGTATATCTACTTCGTAGCGAACAAATTCGCCTTTTGCGGCTTGAGCGATCGCGCTAAATAATTGCGTTTGTGTTTCTTGAGAAATCATCCACCATCGCGCTTGCCAAAATGGATGTCCAACTACATCTGTTGGTTGCAATCCGGCAAAATTCAGTGCTGTTTGATTAGCTTCTAAAAGTGTACCATCCAGTTTTAAAAGCCACATAAATTGAAATGTCTGGTCAAAGATAGCGCGAAATCGTCTTTCATCTTGCAATGCGGCTTGTGTTTGTTTGCGTTGCGTAGCTTGCCGATAGGCATCGGTGATATCCTGAATTTGTTCTCTAGTATGCATTTCTTTTACATGGAATGTGCAGCTATTGCGTTCATATACCCGACTTCTTAAAGAGTCGGGAATCTTATCTTGCTTTTTATTAGATTTAATAATTAGTTTTTAATCTTAATTTTTTACCCTTTTTAACTATCAGGTAGACTGATTACTCCAAACCAGTATTTACTAAAAATTTCGATTGTCATTTTCAATTTATGAACATCGATTGGTTTGAGAATATAACTATTTACACCATATTCATAACAAGCTTCAATATCTTTAGGATTTGATGATGTAGAAAATACCACTACAGGAATCATTTTCAGACTATCATCCTGCTTGAGTTGGTGTAGAATTTCTCGTCCATCTGTACCTGGTAAATTGAGGTCGAGTAAAATTAAAGATGGACGGGGCGCTGTTTTGTTGTCTATGTATTTGCCAGTATGATAAAGAAAGTCTAAAGCATCATCGCCATCAGTACAACGTTCAACTCGGTGAGGAAGAGATGCACCCTTCATCATGCGTTGTAAAGCAACAAAATCTTCATCGCTATCTTCAATAACCAATAATGTTGGAGTTTGCTGTCCAAACATTTACTTACTTACCTCAATTTGGTAATGTGAAATAGAAAGTGCTACCTTCCCCATAAGTAGATTCTACCCAAATTTTGCCCCCGTGACGCTCGACAATTTTTTTGGCAATAGTTAAACCGGCGCCGGTACCACCACCATATTGACTTGCTGTGTGCAGACGTTTGAAAATGCGAAAAACATTATCTAGATGTTTTTGCCTAATTCCTATACCATTGTCTCGCACATAGAAAGTGATTGTACTTTGGTTTGTTGCTTCTTGGTCTAAAAAGCCAATTTCTACTGATTTATTAGCTTTATCATTATATTTAATCGCATTGCTGATTAAATTACTAAATACTTCACTCATTTGGATGCGATCGCATTTCACATTCGGTAATCGTCGGCAAATGCGAATATCTACATTAGACGTTTCTTTTAAACTAATTTTTAATACTTCTATCACACTTTCTACTAATTCGTTCAGGTTAGTTCGTCGCATTACTAGTTCGACTCGTCCTAAACGAGAAAAATGCAGCAGAGAATTAATCAAATCTTCCATTCGCTGAGTCAAACGCACCAGAGTTTGTAGTTTAGAAACTCCATCTTCATGCAGCGAATCAGCGTAATCTTCAATCAGAAATGTTGAGTAATTGTGAATTCCCCGTAGCGGTTCTTTTAAATCGTGAGAAGCAATGTAAGCAAAAGCATCTAATTCTCTATTACTGCGTTCTAATTCGACATTAATTTTTGCTAATTCATCCGCTTTTTTGAGTACCATTGCTACAATAGCGCTTTTGAGTTCTAAAGCACCATCAATTTCACATTTTCTCCAAGGTAAAGACTTAAATCGTACCGTTTCTTGCCACATTTTAAAAGATTTACGCGGTGATAAATGCAAACTTCCATTTTCGCCAACTTCCACTGGTTTGTTGGGATTACCCCCCCATTTTAAAGTTTGAATCACTTCTGGACGAAACCACAAAATCCAATGTTTTTGACTTTGAGCAATGGCAAGTGCTAACATTCCACTAGCAACATCTTGAAAATTTTCTGATGCGGGATAAACCTTAATGAGTGAATCTGTATAAAAAACGTTATCGTTATTAATTTGCGTCGCTAACCAGTTTATTAAGTCTTGAATCTCCGCTTTTAATGGTGTTTTGCCAAATAATACCAATTCTTGATTTAAGGAAATAGCAACACCTTCAGCGCTGACTAATTCTAATAATTCATTTTTCCGCTCAATTAAAGCATCTACCAAATTTTTGGTTTCGGAAATAGTCTCAAAAAACTTTGATTGAATTGTCTTGAGTTTGAGTTTGTAATCTAAGTCTTCATTTTCTTCTTTAGTTCCAATGTCTAAAGACATTACATGTCCCAAAAATTCGCAGGCAGTGCGTATATAATAGGGTACATACTTAGGTGTATTATGATGACAGGCAATCAATCCCCATAATTTTTTATTTTTGATTAAAGAAATTGACATCGAAGCGCTAACGCCCATATTCTGCAAATACTCAACATGTATGGGAGAAACACTCCTCAAGACTGAATAACTTAAATCTATTGGTTCATTAGTAACTGGATTACAAGTAGGAATCAGTTCTACTGGTTGATAATTAACGTCAGGAATTAACCGCAGCCAATTTAAAATGTATAATTGCTTTGCTTGCTTGGGAATATCTGATGCGGGATAGTGTAAACTCAAATAAGGAGCCAAGCTTTCTAATTTATCTTCGGCTATGACCTTACCAGCGCCTTCCTCATCAAATCGATAGATCATAACTCGGTCAAATTCTGTAATTTTTCGCACTTGTTTGGCTAAAACTTGACATAAATCTTGTAAAGTAAGTGTATTTTGTATTTGGTTAAGAGGGGCTTTGACTAACTGATAAAAAGTAAAAAAGTCTTGTTCGTCTTGTGATGTTACAGGCAATAATTCCAGAATTACAACATCTTGAGAATGATGTATAATTCCATCAAACAAAAAAGTATTCTTGGGAGTTTTTAAAGATATTTTGACGGGATTGATGCTTTCAAAATCGGTAGAAAAACATTGTTTAATCTGAGAAATTTGCTGTATATCCAGTAATTCTTTAAGTTGTTTGCCTAGCAATTCTTCGGGATGGATACCAATCAAATCAAAAGTATTTTTGCTAACTTGTAAAATAGTAAATTCTGGTTCTTGTAAAACAAAAAGAATACCGTATGGTTGAATTAAACCTGGAATGTGAATTGGTTCGCGATCGCAGTTAGTTAAGTCTACATTTGTTTGCATAATAATTACACTTTTAACTATTAAATGTTTGCTTTAAATTGAAGCATTGATTAGTATAGCCTTTTGACATCAGCAATGTAGAGACGTTTCCAAAAAACGTCTTTACGGTAAATTTGACGCGATTATTTTTGATGGTATAGCTATTCGATGTTAGTCAAATTTTTCCCATTGCCAATAAAAGCAAGATTAATTTTAAATTAACAATTAATAATATAAATAATATCACTACGAGTGCTGAGAGCAGAGTTAGAGTATTAAGTGTTAATTATTAAGTGTTGAGTATTGAGTGTTGAGTTAAATAAATTAGTCAAAATTTCAAACTCAGGACTCAGAACTCAAGATTTCTAAACTTTCTCCGACTCGTAACTCAGGACTCAAAAGTTTGTCTTACCACAGTTGTACCCGTTTTAAACGACTAATAATCCGGGTAATAAGTTCTGGTTCCACAATCGGTTTACCTACATAATCATCTGCACCTGCGGCAAATACTTCACGTATGGTATCAGCATTTGTGTCAGATGTCAGTACTACGATAGGTAGATCTCCCCAATGAGGGTCTTGACGTACCACTTGACAAAGAACTATGCCGCTGAAGGTAGGCATAGAAGCGTCTAAAATTAGTAGGTCGGGAACTGTGGTAGTTAGCACTTCCCAGAAATTTTGCGGATCTTCTAAAGTTGTGACATCAAGTCCCCAAGGTTGTAGTAAATCGCTCAAGGTTGTCAGTACTTGAGGATCGTCATCCACGATTAGAACTCTGGCTTCAGTCGCGGTAGCTTGATTTAGTATCTGGGTGACAGCTTTGAGGATTTGCTGTGGGTCTATGGGCTTGTGTAAAAAGGCACGAGCGCCTAAACTAGCTACTTCTACTCGGTCAAGCAAGCTACCCCTGATGGTCAATACTAACACCGGGATTGGAGATTTGCTTTGTGCGAGTTCAGCCAGTAGCGTCAGTCCATTCTCATTGGTGTTAGCAAAAATCAGATTGAGCAAAATCGCGTCCGGGGGATTTTGAGCGATCGCTTCTCTACCAGCAGCCAAAGAATTCGCTACTTCTACGCGCAAATTTAAGGCGTATGCCGATTGAGTGATTTGTTCAATTAATGAGCGATCGTCATCAATTATCAGTATTAAAGCAGATTGCTCCTCCAAAACAGGTGCAACAGCACTTAAAGTTGGTGGCTTTTCTAGTTCTTGTTGCAATAAATTAACTAGTTGCTGTAGTTGTGTTGCTTGTTGTTTTATTGCTTCACTTTCTAGCAACTGTTCAATCTCGCGTGCTAATCTCGAACCTTCATTAAAGCCAAAAGAACCCAGTGAACCAGCCATTTTATGAGCTTCTAGCTTTGCTGCGTCTTGGATTTGCAAGGTGAGGGTGTCTGTCATCAAAGCTGCAACCACCTGCTCAAATAATGCCACCTGACAAGTAAAACTCTCCTTGTTGCGCTGCCAAATAGTGTTAACAGATTCTATCACCATATTTTCAGCCTGTTGCCTGTCGGCATCAGTAGAAACTGCGGACGACTTAGGGGCAGGTGTCTGTTCTGGTGGAGGTAAAAGGCGATATCCTAAGCCGTAGATTGTTTCAATTAAATCAGCAGTCATTCCTGCTGCTTTTAATTTCTGGCGAAGTTTTTTGATGTGAGTTGTCACCGCATCTTCACCCGGATACTCGGCAATCGACCAAAGGCGGTCTAAAATCATACTCCGGCTAAATATACGTTGCGGATTTCGCAAAAAAAGATGTAATAAACGATATTCTGTTGCTGTCAGTCGTAAAAGCCTCCCTTCATAAACAACTTTGCTGCTACTGGTGTCAAGTTGTAGCTTTCCCCAAGTCAGTACGGTCGCTAAAATATTACTTCCTCGTCGCAATAAAGCGCGAACGCGGGCAATTAGTTCTGATACGTCAAAAGGTTTGACCATGTAATCATCCGCACCTGCATCTAAGCCCATCGCCTTATCAGTGCTGCTATCTTTGACAGTTAATAGCAAAATCGGCATTTGATAACCGCTAGATCGCAATTGACGACAAAGACTAATACCATCCAACCCCGGCAAAACTATATCCAGAACGATCAGATCGTATGCAAAGCCTCGCACTAGTTGCAAAGCTGTTTGACTTTCAGCGATCGTATCAACTATATAGTTATGGGATCTGAGCACTTCTGACACCATCGAAGCAGTAGGCTGATCGTCCTCCACTACTAGAATTTTCATGTCATACTCCGTCATTGCCGAGTATTAACTCATTATGCTTATTGTTAATTCTGATAAACTGCCTTGGGTGGAAAATTGAGGAATCAAAGAAAGCGATCGCAAATTTTCATAAGTAAAGTAAGGATAATAAGTACAAGCGAGTTGCTTACTCTTACCCTGTAGCGTTACCCTTTCTCTCTCGATATCCCCCTCAAGAGTCCCTGTCGTCAGGTAAACTGCTATTTCATGGCACTTTTGAGCTAATGACTGAATCGCTAATAAAGCTTCTGGAATCACTGCAAATAACGAAGGCTTATTAGGGAAAACAACCGCATCAAAGTAGCACCAATTGGCAATATTTTTCATTAGTCCTAAATGCTGAAAAGCAAGTCGCTTACTTAGGCTTTTCAGGATTTTTAACTCAGGACTTTGCTTTATAATTTTAGCGATCTCTAACTGGGTGCTGCTATTTACCCGCACAGACAAAAGTAGTCTCTGCAATTTAGTAGAGTTTTTAGCCACTGAAACACATAAGCCGCTCATATCCAACCTCTTACTTGAGTAAGTTGCCATCTCACGAAAGCTAGAGGATAAAAATGAGGAAATGATGAAGAGTGTCAGATAAAGCTTGAGATAGGCGATCTTCATATTTTATCTGGGCGTATAAAGCTCAGATTGTCACCGAAAAATGCGATAATATACAGCATTTATCTGCTTCATCCGAATCTGCGATGATTTGGGCATTGTCCAATCGGGAACGTGCTAATTGATAAGAAAAATTATCTCGATGCTCGATGCTCCCCTTTCCTTGACAAAACTGTAAAAAGCATATTATTATTTTATAACGACCGTTCGATATAAATACATGGAAAACTAATGCCGAAGATTGTTGACCATGACCAATATCGCAAAGAACTACTTAGCAAATGCTTTGATTTATTTGCCGAGAAAGGCTATGGCTCGATTACCATGCGCCAAATTGCCGACGGCTTAAGAGTTTCTACGGGAACGCTGTATCATTATTTTCCCAGCAAACAAGCTTTATTTGAGCAATTGATGGAGGAAATATGTCAACAAGATGTGTCGATGGCAACGGCTGAGTTGTCAGGAACGCAAACGCTGCCAGAACAGCTGGAAATTATTGGCAAATTCCTAATAAAAAAAGAGGATTACTTGATTAAATGGACTTATTTATTAGTTGATTTTTGTCAGCATCAAAACTTTAAAGGTATGGAAAATGTTGGCGCATTTAATCGGATAAACAAAAGATATAAGCAAGCAATATATGATGTTTTAGGTATTCAAGATCCAGTACTTGCCGCCTTTATCTACTCGTTTATTGATGGCTTAATCTTCGAGCGGCTATTGAATAATGAAATGGTTTCGATTCCCGAACAATGCGCTTTATTGGGCAAGATGCTAACTGCATATTTAGAGAAAGAAAATAGTACAGACGTTCCGGTGGAACGTCTGTACGGGAGTTAGGGAAAAATTATGAGTACAAATCTTTTATTTAAAGCTGCAAATCGTTTCTGGTTGATTGGTATAATAGTTGCTGCAAGTGCGATTACAGGCGGAATCGCTCTTTATGGTGTTTCTCAATTTGGGGTTGCTGACAATTCTACATCTAATAAAGTAGAAACTACGCCTCGCGCTCAAAAAGTAACAGCGTTAGCACGACTTGAACCAGAAGCAGAGGTAATTAAGTTGTCTGCACCTCTAGCTTTAGATGGCGATCGCATTGCCAAATTATTGGTTAGAGTTGGTGATACTGTCAAAGCAGGACAAGTTGTGGCAATTCTCGATTCACGCGATCGCTTGCAGGATGCTTTGCAACAAACTCAACAACAAATAAATGTTGCTTCTTCTAAACTCGCACAAGTGAAAGCTGGCGCAAAAACCGGAGAAATTCAAGCACAACAAGCTTTTGTTGAACGCGTAGAGGCGCAATTGCAAGGTGATAAAATCGCTCAAGTTGAAACTATAGCTCGATTAAAAGCGCAATTACAAGGAGACAACATCGCCCAACAAGCAACAATTAGAAAACTGAAGGCAGAACTTAACAACGCCGAAGCTGAATATCAGCGCTATCAACAATTATATCAAGAAGGCGCAATTTCTAACTCTTTGTTTGACAGCAAGCGCTTGAGTGTAGAAACTAGCAAACAGCAACTAAACGAAGCGAAAGCCGTTTTCAACCGAATCAACGCCACTGGTAACAAACAAATCAGCGAAGCTAAAGCCACACTCAACCGAATCAACGCTACCGGTGACAAACAAATTAGCGAAGCCAAAGCCACATTTAATAGTATTGCCGAAGTTCGTGCGGTAGATGTGCAAGCAGCGCAAACAGAAGTTAATAATGCGATCGCCTCAGCCAAACACGCCAAAACCGACTTAGAAGCAGCTTACATCAAAGCACCAATAACAGGAAAGATTCTCAAGATTCACACGCGAATTGGAGAAAAGATTAATGATGCTGGCATTGCAGACTTAGCGCAAACTGACAAGATGGTTGCCGTTACAGAAGTTTATCAAACCGATATTAGTAAAGTTAAACTCGGACAGCAAGCTATAATTACCAGTCAGGCGTTTTCTGGTAAACTGCGCGGCACCGTTTCTCAAATTGGCTTGCAGGTAAATCGGCAAAACGTCTTCAGCAATCAGCCAGGAGAAAATTTAGATCGCCGCGTGATTGAAGTAAAAATTCGCCTTCAAAGAGAAGATAGTCAGCGAGTTGCAGGTTTTACTAACTTGCAAGTGCAGACAGCAATTGAGTTGTAAATTTTCAATGACCTGATTTATAACGAATGTTTGATATAAATGGAGGAGTTTAATATGCTTCAAAGTTTCTACTTAATACTTTGCATCCTTGGTTTTGTTTTGCCCTATTCTCAGTTCGTTCCGTTTCTTTTAGAACATGGACTTGATATAAAGCTGTTTTTTGAACAGCTTTTTGCTAACCGAATTTCTGGATTTTTTGGCATGGATGTTGCGGTGTCATCCCTAGTCCTCTGGACATTTGTATTTTCGGAAGGAACACGTTTGAAAATGCGATATCTCTGGGTTTACGTTGTCTGCAATCTTTTGGTTGGCGTTTCGTTTGGTTTGCCATTGTTTCTATTAATTCGACAGCGCCAAGTTGAACAGCAAACTGACTAATTGTAGTCGGCGCTTCAGCGCTGAAGCGCCGACTACGAAGTTATCAATACTTAGGACTATAATATGCTGGGCAAATTATTTCGGAAAACTCCGCTAGCGTGGCGGCAGTTAATGAAAGAAAAAACTCGTCTGATAATTGCAGCGGCTGGGATCGCCTTTGCAGACATGCTAATGTTTAGTCAATTGGGCTTACAAGACTCGCTTTATGACAGCGCTACCTTGGCGCATAGCTTACTAGAAGCAGATTTAGTAGTTATTAATCCCCAATTTCAAACTTTAGCCTCACCAAAAAGCTTTCCTAGAGAACGATTGTATCAAACATTAGCTTCGGAAAATGTTGAAGCAGTCAGTTCAATTTATATTGGTATGGGACAGTGGAAAAATGCCGAAACTCGCTTAAACCGCGCCATTTTAATCTGGGGAGTAGAACCTGAAGCCCCCAGCTTTAAACTACCAGAAGTGAGACAAAATGCGACAGAGTTAAAACTTCTGAATAACGTATTATTCGATCGCGCTTCTCGCCCAGAATATGGGGCGATCGCTGATATAGTGCAAAAACATCAGACAATGGAAACAGAATTGAATAACCAAAACATTCAAGTTGCAGGACTGTTTACCCTTGGGGCATCCTTTGGTGCCGATGGCAACGTCATCACCAGCGATTCCACATTTCTTAAGTTGTTTCGCGAACGTCAAGCGCATCAAATAGACGTAGGTTTAATTCAACTCAAACACGGTATAAATCCTCACATAACTCAAGCGCAGCTTACCGCCGCCCTGCCGAACGATGTCAAAGTTTTGACTCGCAAAGACTTTATTGCAGTTGAGAGATATTACTGGGAAAGCCAAGGCACAATTGGCTTTATTTTCGGACTTGGTGTAGTTGTAGGATTTATCGTCGGGATTGTGATTGTCTATCAAATACTTTACACCGACGTGACAAATCATTTACCAGAATATGCCACATTAAAAGCAATGGGTTATAGCGATCGCTACCTCCTAGGCGTGTTGTTACAAGAAGCACTTTTGTTAGCAGTATTAGGGTATATTCCCGGATTTTTGATTTCCATCGGACTTTATCAACTGATTTATGTAGCGACACTACTACCGATTGGAATGACACTCAGCCGCGCCATCAGTGTATTTATTTTAACCGTAGTCATGTGCAGTGCATCTGGTGCGATCGCCATGCGAAAACTACAAGCCGCCGATCCCGCCGACATCTTCTAACTTTCCTCCTTTGCGTCTTTGCTACGAGTGCGTGAGAAAAATTCCATGTCAACACAACCCATCATCTCCGTCCAAAACCTCAACCATTACTTTGGTAGCGGAGAACTTCGCAAACAAGCATTATTCGACATTAACTTAGAAATTTATCCAGGCGACATAGTAATTATGACAGGTCCAAGTGGTTCCGGAAAAACCACACTATTGTCCCTGATGGGTGGACTGCGTTCAGCTCAAGAAGGTAGCCTAAAAATATTATCAGAAGAAATGTGCAAAGCCACCAAAAAGCAGTTAACTCAAATTCGGCGGCAGATTGGCTATATTTTCCAAGCGCATAACTTGATGACATTCTTGACAGCCAAAGAAAACGTGCGAATGTCTCTAGAGTTACATGACGAAATGTTAAATCAAGATATGGATGCCAAAGCGCTTGCCATGTTAAATACAGTAGGTTTGGGAAATCGTGCGAATTATTACCCAGAGAATTTATCAGGTGGACAAAGACAAAGAGTAGCGATCGCTCGTGCCTTGATCGGTCAACCTAAAATAGTTTTAGCAGACGAACCCACCGCTGCACTCGACAAAAAATCTGGACGCGATGTCGTCGAATTAATGCAAAAACTTGCCAAAGAACAAGGCTGCACAATTTTGCTGGTTACTCATGACAACCGCATCCTTGATATTGCCGTAGACGCGAAGCGGCTTGTCGCTAGACATCGCATCATTTATATGGAAGATGGTCAGCTAAAAGATGAAGGATGATCCCAAGATGCAACAAAGCAATCTGTTACTCTAGGTGTGCATTGATTCCTTTTAAAAAGAGCTGATGGCAATTAATAATATATTTACCGCAGGTGGCGTGGTTATGATACCCCTGCTGGGGTTTAGTGTGTTAGCGGTGGCGTTGATTATTGAGCGTATCAGGTTTTGGGTAATGTTGGTTAGCCGCCAACGCCGGATGGTGCAGGAGGTGCTGAATTTTTATCGTCTGAATAATGTAGTTAGTGCGATCGCACTATTGCAGCAAAATACTAACTTGCCCATCGCCCGCATTTTTTTAGCAGCATTAGAATTAGAAGAAGCCACACCAGAAGACTTTCGTTTAGCATTAGAAACAGCAGCGCAAGCCGAGATACCTTTACTCAAACGATTTCAAAACATCTTCGACACAATTATAAGCCTTGCACCTTTATTAGGTCTTTTGGGAACCGTCTTAGGATTAATTGCTTCTTTTGCCTCTTTAAATATTGGTGATATAGGAGGTACTCAAACAGCGGGTGTTACCAGTGGGATTAGTGAAGCTTTAGTTTCTACCGCATCAGGCTTAGTAGTTGCTATCTTTACACTGTTATTTGCTAACACCTTCCGAGGACTTTACCAACGGCAAATCGCCATGATTCAAGAGAATGGCGGACAATTAGAATTGCTTTACCGACGTCGCTATGAACAAGCAAGAATCAAGGCAGATGACAGAAGGTGAACCAAGCGGCTGATTTCGATAGAATAAATAAATATTAAGTTTTAGTTAAAAGAAGTTTAAGCTCATCGATTAAAAGTGATAATGATCGCATTTAATATGAATGCAATTTCATATGAATTAGCATTCAGAGCGCGATCGCTTTCGTTAAGTGGGAAAAAATCAGTATCAGTATTAGGGGGCGATAAGTGGATAGCACATCGCAGGTTGACTGCGTAGAAAGGCTGAAGGTGCTGGCAGATGAAACCCGTCTGGCAGTATTAGAACTGCTGATGAATAGTCCGATGCGTGTAGGGGAGATGAACGCGATTCTGGGCTTGGAACAAAGTTTGCTCTCCCATCATTTACAAGTTTTGCGAACCTCTAAATTTGTGGTTAGAGAGCGTGATGGCAAAGCATTTCTCTACCGTCTAGCTCCGGATGTGGAAGTAGCTACAACTAAAGCGCTGAATCTCGGCTGTTGTGTTCTTTCGTTTAAATAAAAGCCTTTATAAAAAAGCATGATCAAACCTTCACAACTTTTGATACCGCTAGCGATCGCCTTAACATCCTGCGTGTGGTTGCAAGGCTGCTCTTCATCCAACACGGCTGCAACTAATAATACAAATAAACCTCAGGGAAAACTAGTACTCACAGGCTCTAGCACCATTGCCCCACTAACTGCGGAAATCAGCAAGCGTTTTGAATCCGGACATCCAGGTGTACGGGTAGACGTGCAATCGGGGGGGTCTTCTCGCGGTATAACTGATGCACGTCAGGGCGTGGCTGATATTGGTATGGTATCCCGTGCCTTAAAGCCAGAAGAAAAAGATTTAAAAGTATTCTCGATTGCCCGCGATGGAGTGACGGTGATTCTCCACAAAGAAAATCCCGTACAATCTTTGAGCGACAAGCAAGTTGTAGATATTTATACTGGCAAGGTAACAAATTGGCAGCAGGTAGGAGGTCAAGATCGGGCAATTACCGTTGTTAACAAAGCCGAAGGGCGTTCTACCCTGGAATTGTTTACTAATTACTTCAAGCTGAAGAATAGCGATATTAAGGCTCAAGTAGTAATTGGTGAAAACGAACAGGGAATCAAGACTGTAGCAGGCAATCCCAATGCAATTGGTTATGTTTCCATTGGTTCGGCAGAAAATAGCGCGGCAAATAAAGTACCCATTAAGCTACTGCCTGTAAATGGCGTAGCGGCGACAACTGCCAACGTGCAAAACAGTACATTTCCGATTTCTCGCCCACTTAACTTGGTAACAAAAACCGAACCCCAAGGATTGACAAAAGAATTTATTGACTTCGCTCAATCGCAGCAGGTAAGTGACATTGTTAAAAAGCAAAACTTTGTCCTCGTCTCCAAATGACCTGTGGTTAATTTGGATACTGCGCTCCTTGGCGGTAATGGCGGGAGCGATCGCACTTTTAATTATCGTCTTCCTGATTTTAGAATCTCTGCCAGTCCTCAACCACGTCGGACTTACGCGCTTTTTTACCGACTCTTCTTGGAACCCAACCGCAGGGCTATATAATCTCTTACCCATGCTTTGGGGTACACTCCTGGCAATGGTCGGCTCGGTGCTAATTGCTACCCCGATTGGGATTATCTCCGCTGTCTTTTGCCAATTCTACGCTCCACTAACAGTGGCTCGGCTTTACCGTCGCCTGATTGAACTACTAGCGGGAATTCCTTCGGTAGTCTATGGATTCTGGGGATTGGTGGTATTAGTCCCCCTGATTGGTAGGATACATCCACCGGGAGCAAGTTTGTTAGCGGGTATTGCAATTCTCACGGTGATGATTCTGCCAACAATTGCGCTTGTAGCCGATGCCAGTTTAGCAAAAGTCCCAAACTCTTATCTCCAAGGCGCAGCTGCATTGGGATTATCTCGGTGGGCAACTATCCGCCGGGTGGTGTTTCCCGCTGCCAAATCGGGATTATTTACAGGTTTGATTCTAGAAATAGGTCGCGCGATCGGCGAAACAATGGCGATTTTAATGGTGTGTGGCAATGTGGTACAGACCCCTAAAAGCTTATTTGACCCCATCCGCACCCTGACAGCAAATATAGCCTTGGAAATGGCTTATGCCACAGCAGACCACCGTTCTGCACTATTTGTCAGCGGCTTGGTGTTGATGGGACTGATTGTATTATTGGTTGCTGTTGCTGAAGTTATCAGTCACGGGAAAATTTTTCAACTACCCCGCCCTGCCCTTCGGGACTGAGGACGGGGATTGCTAAGAACAAACTTGGCAACGTAAGCGTTGAATAGCCCACTGAGACTAATCGCGGTTAAAACTTCCGAATACTTCCCTAGTTCGGAAATATTTTAAGACTTTTTGTTAAGTCGTCGGGTTAAGCCGAGACATCTGTAATTAGTTGGGCGAGGGGACAAATTACTTGACTCGAAAGGATTATCTCCATGCAACGAGTACCAGTTTTATCGAAACGCGGATTACCTTTAATGCCAACAAAACCCAGTAGGGCGCGACGTTGGTTGAAAGAAGGAAAAGCGCGAATTGTTTACAACGATTTGGGAATCTTTCAAATCCAGCTAACTAAGTATGCTAGCGACAAAACGCAGCCAATTGTAGTCGGTGTAGACCCAGGAAAGTTGGTGCGAATCGTTGGCTAGAAACTAAAGCCCACATGGACTTGGAGGATTAGCCGCAAGGTACAGAACCTTGACAACTGAATGACCATGTAGGTGAGAGTCA